>NZ_JAUBRA010000116.1:0-9803 GCF_036701555.1 Microcoleus sp. Pol10D4 | reverse complement strand
CTGGCACATCTCTTGATGAAATTATTCGTGCTTATTGTGCAGTCTAGTGTCTCATACTTATTTGAAATGACTATAGTTGCAAAGAGAGCGATCGTCCTGTAAATTCGGGTTATTCTTCAGATAATCCCCTGCTTTCTGACAACCGATACCTAAAAGATCATCGAGATTCATACTCCAAAGCAAAGGTTTACCGTAATAGTAATTCTCTTTGTCCCGAATCCAGGCAAAAATCTGCTGCCCATCAGAGTTGAAGCTGATGTTATCACCAGCAAAACTTTCCTGGTTAAAACTTTTTAGCATTATCCCCTCACGGCTCCAAATTTTCACTGTACCAATATCATCAGCCGAGGCAAGCATCTCACCATTTGGGCTGAAACTGAGGCTTTTAACAGACGCACTGTGTCCTGATAAGCGATGCTTAAGCTTGCCACTTTGATAATCCCAGAGGATAACAGTGCTGTCATCGCTAGCTGAGGCGATCGTTGAACTCTTCTGATTAAAAATTACATCCCGAACCGGACTTTTATGTTCTTTAAGAGGTTTAATCAATTCACCTTTTAAGTTCCAAAGTTTTACGGTTTTGTCATCACTGGCTGAGGCAATCATCTTACCGTCATGACTAAAATGGACGCGATTCACTTCCTTTGTATGCTTGTCTAAAATATTCAGTGTATTACCATCAAAATCCCATAGTCTCACTGTTTTATCATTGCTGGCAGAGGCAAGGATTTGACTGGTAGGACTAAAACTGACACTATTGATGCGATCGCGGTGTCCTTTTAAGGTAGTAACTATCTTTTTGGAATCGCTGTTCCAGAGTTGCACCACATCTTCAACACCGGAAACAGCAAATGTCTTGCCATCCGCTCCAAAATCCACATTTTCAACCCGGTTTCCTTGTCCCTTAAGAGTTAGAACGAGTGTACCGTCGCTCTGCCAAAGCTTGGCAGTATTATCTTTGTCCACAGTGGCAAGATTTTTACCATCAGGGCTAAATTGGACTAAAGTAATTTTACTGCGATGTCCCTTCAGGGATTGAATAAGCTTACCATTACTACTCCAAAGCTTCACTACATTATTCCGATCGACAGAAGCAATTAGTCTTCCATCTTGACTAACCCTAATTTTAGGAACGTCATCGCCGTCATTCTTAATGGTTCTAATTACCCGACCTGCTCTGTTGTAAAGTTTGACGTTATCCTCAGCTATCAATATAATGGTTTTGCTGTCAGGACTGAAACTCATTTTAGGAGAATCATCGCTATTGTCTGCCAGAGTCGCGATGTCTTTCCCGTCAACACCCCAAAGTTTGACACTACTAGAATTAACTGAGACAAGCAGTTGGCTGTCAAGGCTAAAACTGACATCAACTTCATAGAATTTTTGCGGTAAAGTGGTAATCAAAGTGCCATTCCGCCTCCAAAGTTTCACATTGCGATCGAAACTCGTGGTAGCAATGATCTGACTGTTGGGGCTGAAACTCGCGGTATAAACTAACCCATCATGCCCCTTGAGGGTTTGAATCACTTTTCCATTTCGACCCCAGAGTTGCACGTCATTGTAATTGCTAGGGACAAATAACATCTGACTGTCAGGGCTGAATCTTACTTGAGTGTTATCGGAAGAAGTCCCTCGATTAAACCTGTTAAATATGTCGCTCGACTTTTCAATTATTTTAAGCAGTGAGCCGTCGCGTTTCCATAACTTAACTGTGTTATCCAAACTGACAGTAGCAATAAGCTGGCTGTCAGGACTAAAAATAACCTCTGTAATCTTCTTTGTATGACCTTGTAAAGTGGCTACCCACTTGCCATCTTGGTTCCACACCTTTGCTATATTGTCTTGGCTGACAGTAGCAATAAGCTGACTGTCAGGACTAAAAAATACCTTTGTAATACTTGCTTTGTGACCTGGCAGATTTCCAATTAGCTTGCCATCCGATCTCCACAGCTTGGCTGTATTATTTCTCTCTACAGTAACCATGAGCTTACCATCAGGACTGACTTCGGGAAATGACGAATTCAGCTCGAAGGTATTCAGTAATTTATTTGTACTGTTCCAGAGTTTTGTCGTCGCCTGAGTACCCATTAAAGCAATTACCTTACCGTCGGGACTGAAACTTGCGTTTTCCATGCGATCGGCAACTTCTAGGGATTTTTTGATTGTCCCGTCGCTGTTCCAAAATTTCAAGTGGTTATCATCAATAGAGACGGGCAAATTGTCCGGGCTAAGCCCGATAATATTGCTTTTATTAATTCCCTCTTCATGGATATCCAAAGTCTCTGAATCTAGACTCACAACTTTCACTACATTGTCCTTACCAGCTAAGGCAATAGTTTTAGTATCAAGACTCAAATTGCCAGTTGTCGGAGCGGGAAGGCTTAAATCTTTCAACGGTTCAATTTTACTACCTTCTATCTTCCAAAGATTCCCTTGATGATGCTCGGCAACAGTAGCCAGCAACTTACCATCCGAACTGAAACAAGCGAAAACAGGACTCAAAAAATCTACTATATTATTAAATGTTGTGAGTAAAATACGACCATCTATTTTCCAGATTTTGAGGGTATTGTCTCGACTAGCTACACTCAGAGTTTTGCTATCTGGACTGAATGCCAAGTCAAGAACGCCAGGACTATTTATAGATTGAAGTTGCTTGCCCTCTAAACTCCACAGTTTGATAGTACCATCCTCACTAGCTGAAGCAATCCTTTGACCGTCCGGGCTAAAACGCACGATGTTAACAGTAGAAGTATGCCCTTCCAGCTTTTCTTTCTGAGTGCCATCGATTTTCCAAAGTCTTACACTATTGTCCCGGCTAGCAGAAACAATTGTCTTACCGTCGGGACTAAATCGAATATTTGTCACCCAATCCCTGTGTCCTGTTAAAGGTTTAATTAATGTGCCATTCAGACGCCAGAGGTAAATTTTACTATCCTTGTTTCCAGCGGCAATAATTTGACTGTCGGGGCTAAACGCGACGCTTGTAAATTCATTCCCATATTTTCCTTGCAAAGCAGGTTTTTTCTCGCTACCGTCGCGGTCCCAAAGCTTCACAGTTTTATCTTTACTACCAGAAGCAATAAATTTGCCATCAGGGCTAAAACTAATATCTGTGATAGTATCGGTATGACCTTCCAATCGGTTGCGCTCTCTGACGTTATAAACAACCTCTTGCAATCTCGACACTACTTGATTCTTAGTATTCGGTTCTATTTTCCATCCATATTTAAGCTTTTTTCCAGCTTTTAAACCTTCTACTAGCGCCTCTAACTCTTTATTTGAAGCCCAGAGAGATTCGGAATTGGCGCTAATTTGCTTGAGTTCAGCATTAGTTTCACCGATTTTTGCTTCAACTCCAAATACACCTGCTAGGACTGCGAGAACTGCCATCATAGCCCCGCCGGCCATCGCCAGTTTTAATTGACGTTTCAGCACCCGATTTAACTCAGCTTCACTTTGCTTTCTTTGCGCTCTTTCTTTTTCCAGTTCTTCAATCAGTTCATTATTTTTTTGACGGCGCACGAAATCAGCCAGATAATCGTGAACCAGTTGATAGCGATTGTCGGGAAAACTAGGTAACAGCAATACCAACCCTGACTTAACAAAAATTTCCAGAACTAACTCTAGGTGACTGATCTCTGTTAGTAAGTCTTCTAAACCTTTTTTTAAATCATCACGAGTTCTCAGGGGACGAGTGCTATTTTCATCTGTTAGCAGCCACAAAACAAGTTCAGCAAGCTGCTTATTTTCTGAACCGCAATCTTTAATAACTTCTTCTAAAAATCTCGCTACCAGTGCTGCTTTTGGTCCTTTTTCTTGATATTGGGCTAGGGTCGTAATATTCTCAGATTGTAATTGTGCACCCACAATTTGCAGTTCGACTGGACGCACCTCGTTAACTTCTCCTGCTAAATCTTTAACAAGTTCGTCAATCAAAGCAGGTTCTAACTCAAACTGAGTTCTTTCAGTTAAACTTTGAATAACTAACTTTGCCTCATCTGGCTTAAAGTTACCTAAGTAAAAAATAATATTTTTATCCAAAATATTATTATGAATCACATCAAAATTAGTGAATCGCGTACATTCTAATAAATAATGCAGGTAATCTTCTCGAAGGGAAAGAATTACTTTTACATAAGGGATATCTAAACAAGCGCGCAAAAAATCATAAAATCTTTTTCTTTGTACGCTGTCTTTACAAATAAAGAAAAATTCTTCAAATTGGTCAAAAATCAGAATGGTTAACAGATTATGAGCCGCATTTTTCCGTAACTGAGCCAGCAGAGAGTCTGTTAAACTTAAGGTAGCGGAGTCAAGCCCAACATCAGATTCGTCATCTTCTCTTTCTTCGGTACTAAAAAGGGTTAAAGAAAATCCTTTTTGAATAGTGGCCAGTTCCTTTGCCAAACACTTAGCCAGTTCATCAGCCCAATCTGCATAAACCTGTTGTAAAACTGGCAGAACACTGCGGGCATTTATCGGCTTTTGCTTCAAAGCAGGGATTAGTCCAGCCTGCTCGATCGAGCTTTTGCCAACCCCTGATTCCCCGTGGATGATCGTTAGTTTGCAGTCATCTCGCTCGATCCGTTCCAGCAACCGTTCGACACTGTGCAACCGTCCCGAAGCAGCGATTTCCTGGGCAACTTCGTCTTGCGATTCAGCAGAAGGTAACGCTGGGTTGGCAATCTGTTGTTTTGGCTGCAACCTCCCTGCACCGATAAAAGCTCGAAAACCAAACTGACTTTCGATCGCCTGTCGCTCTTGTTTAATATGAAAGGCATTGAGGTATTGTCCTTGTTGGAAATAGTATTCTCGCAAATTTGTCAAAATCTGGATGTAAAGCTCTGGATCGTATTGAGCTTTGGTTTGATTTCTGGCAGTTTCTAAAGTGGCGATCGCCTCTGATACCTGACCGATTTGCCGTTGTGCTTTCGCTAGCGAAAACAAATACCAACCTTGATGAAAAGAACGTTCTAAATCCAATAAAACACTTTGTTCCGGTGATGGATTTGATATAGTCTCTGTAGCATCATTTAGTAGAACCAGAGCCTGCCCGGCCGCTTGTTTTGCCTCAATCCACAAGGATTTAGACAATGCCACTTCAGCGAGAAAGCCCTGAACTCGCGCTTGCCGGAATTGGTCGTAATGGGTTTGATGGAGAACTAAGGCTTTTTGCGCCACGAGTTCTAGTTCGCGCCAATGCTTCAGGCGATGCAGCACCTCTGCCAAGAAATTGATAAATTTAGCCGCTAAGTCGGAGCGATTGGCTTGTTCAAAAGCCTCTATTGACTGCTGAAAATAGTCTCTGGCGCGATCGGCAGCTTGCTGATACTCCACGCGATGTCGCGCTGCATAATTACGCCACCACAGTCCAATATAAAATAGTAAAATTCCACAACGAGCGCGATCGCCTGTTTGCTGCCACAAAGCCAAACTCTGCTCGTAATGCTCGCGAGATACAACATGGGAATTATCAGCGACTCGACCCAGGATAAATTCTAAACCAGCCTCCTGCTCTGGATCTAACGTCACCCCTCGATGTTGCAATTCTTCACGAGCTGACTTGAGTTCAGCACAACGCGGAGAACCATTTTCAATATCTAGTGCAGCATTATCTAAAAATACGTTCTCGCGAGAATTTAAAACCTTAGCAAACACCTCATCAACAGTTTGCCGAATGAATTGAATCAACTCGTCCACGGTCATTTGAAACTCCACCGTCGTTGCCCAACTGTGGAAATCTGGAATCAACCGAATCAGCTTGCACAGGATCGCATCTGTCACCCATAGCACTACAGGAAAGTTAAAGTTGCGAAACTCCTCTCGAATCTGATTGGTGGCCGTCAAAACCGCGTCGAGTTCGCGCACTGACTCCAGACCAACTATCATTAGTGCATTAGGTTGTTCTGTACCCAGTTCTTCTTTAATCCTGGTGTAGAGAGTTTGAACGGACTTTTCTAGCACCAATTCCCGCATCTGAACCGGACATTGTTCCCGCAACCGCTGCACAATTTGTTCCCGCAATGTTCTGTAGTTGCAAACGGCTAAAATTAAGGAAAACTCTTCTTGAAAGCAAGTAATTCCCCGGATCAGGGTTTTCAAAGACTCTTGATTAATCTGTATTAATTCGGGTGACGAATCATTCATGATTGCAACTCCTTTGCCTCTGCTAAAATAGGGTTGATATCAAACCAACTTTCATCTGCATCGCGATACTCAAAGACAAACAAACTCCGCAGTAAAGTTTGATATTCTTCCTCACCTCTGACAGTTTTTTGTTGCGCTACCAGCCGTAGCAGTTCCCATTCGTGGGGCGTGATTGCTTTACTCAGTTCGCTGCGCCGCTGGCTAATGACTCGCTCTACCAAATCGCGCGAAAAAGGCGGGTCGTCTTTTTTCATACAGCTATTAAGCAGCACTAACAAGTTTCGCACATGACCGCCGCTGACTTGACAGAGGTAATCTAACGTTTCTGATGCGTCAAACACTTCTGAGATTAAGCTGATGCGTTGCTCTGAATCTACATGAGGGAAAGCTCTTGCTAGAATCATTTTTCGGAGCAAAGCAATGCCTTCAAAGCATTGACTGCCATCTCGTTCATGCACTCGCACCATCGGCAACAGTTGAGGATCTGAGCCAAAGCGATTAGTCAAATTTTCTTTGTCATTGGAGAAAGCTAGAACTAAGGGGACGGTGTAGACAACGTGGCACTTGAGTTTGTTGAGTTGTTCTCCTCGGTCAACAAAAAGGTACTCAGGTTGAGTTCTTCCTGATGACCTTGGCTTGCTATCAATCCGGTCTAGATTGTCAACAATCACGACCATTCCGGCTTTGCCTTGCTGCTTTAGCTGCTTTTGGGCGGGTTCAATTAGTTCCTGATTAATGGCTTCTAAGATATTATTGACTCGCGGCTCCAAGTGTTGTCTTAACAGAGAGCGAATATCTTTACTATCCTTTGCTTTGGTGGTGATTTCTCCTATTCCTACTGCTAGGGAAAACTTTCCTGGTTCTGCATTTATCCCGATATCGCCCACGACAGGAACTTTAGCTTTGATTCCCGTGATTTCTGAGTTTAAAAGGTTGGCAGCTCCTTGGAGTAAATTCTGGAAACGGGTTGGTTGGAGTTGGATTTGAGCTGCCTCCAAACTCTGGCTCACTTGACGGGCGATCGCCAGTAAGATATCGCTGATATCCACATCTGCCATATCTAAGTCTTGAGAAGACTCAAAATAGACTACGTGGAAACTTTTTTGTTCTAACTCTGCTTTTAATCGCGATAATTCAGTGGACTTACCGCAACCGATATGTCCGGTGAATAACTGACAATTTGGTTCATCTTGGGAGAACATTATAGCACGACCCAGTTCTTTAATCAGATTGCTCCCTCGCACTGCTGAAAAATCGATATAATACTGTCGATCTTCAGGTTTGCTGATATCAAGAGTCCGGCTGGGATTGGATGCTTTAAAGAATCTGTGTAAATCTATTGCCATCAAACCCTCACTTATATATGTCGAGCTTCAGGTTGGCTGATATCGAGAACCCGGCTGGGATTGGATGATTTAAAGAATCTGTGTAAATCTAGTGCCATCAAACCCTCACTTATATATTATGCTCGATTATAGTCTGCATTCAGCTTCTGATCACTCATTGGCTCGATGCTGCCTGTGTTGGGTCATCTACACCCCTCAAACTCCAACTGTCGAAAGTTACCGTCAGGAAATCGGGTGCTTTTGATTTGACGGTGGAAAAGGTATGCTTGCAGAGTATTCGTTGGAAACCCTGCCACGCCCATTCACCATTTTGATGGTTACATTTATTGCCATTTGTCCAGTAATGTCAAGTTTTTCACTGATTAGAAGCGTACCGATCGCAACCCATTAAATGTGGAATAGTATAACTAACCTGCGACTGCTGTCGCCGTCAATACCAGCAATTGTCAAAATAATCTTGTTTTTCTCGACTTGGATTGTTGTGTGGCTTCCTGCAGCGATTGTGCTGGCGATCGCCCTCAAATGGCATCCACCCCAACCCCTGGGAAACAAAAAACTACCTTTACTAGCTTCCCTATACGTGATTGTTCCATTCATTTTATGGGCGACAAGTTGGATCGAAAACACAACTTTTGCTAGTTGGGGTTGGGATTGGCAACCCGCAGTTGTGATATCATTACTGGGGGGATTAGGATTAGGAATAATCAGCTTAGTAATTTTATTCGGTCTACAATTAACCGTAGGCTGGATCGAGTTAAAAAAAGGTGAAAATTCCACCGAAATAGGCGAAAAAAACATTAATTTTTGGGTATTAATCTTTAATCCTGCTAGTCTGCTGACTCTGTTATTAGGACTGTGGATTAGTGCCACAGAAGAGTTAATCTTTCGCGGCTGCTTGCAAACAATCCTCCAGCAAGATTACTCAATATTAATAGCAAGTGCGATCGCCAGTTTCATTTTCGCGATCGCCCATCTAATTTGGGCAGCCAAAGAAACTCTACCGCAACTGCCCGGATTGTGGCTGATGGGGATGGTTTTAACATTAGCCCGCATCGCCGACCATGGCAGTTTAGGATTGGCGATCGGCATTCACGCAGCTTGGATTTGGGGTATAACTACCGTAGATACAGAAGGCGCAATTAAACCTACTTCTAGGGTATCAGAATGGATTACAGGAATTGCCGCCAAGCCCCTAGCAGGTGCAGCCGGAATTCTGTTATTGCTAGCAACAGCAGCCGTGCTTTTGTTAATTTAAATAAGACTTACCCTAAAAAAAGCCGGTTTCTTATAAAATATTGGCTCTCCTAGATTTGTGGTAGAAATGATAGTATAGCAATCCTAAATCATTTGTGAATTTCTTACTCCCTCCCCTTACCAAGGGGAGGGTTGGGGTGGGGTTAAAAAATTTATGACTCCTGCAAGGATTGCTATATAAGCGTCTTCCTCATCCGGGATAGGGGGCCCGCACCACGAGAATTTTTATTTTGCTGAACACCATAAACTCAGGAGATTTGGATTATGATATCAATTCCGGTTGCATTCCTCATAATAGTTGACTGTTAATAGTTGACTGTTAACTGTTAACTGTTAACTCGGGATCGCAAAACTCAATGATGGTTGAGTGTTGAATGTTGACTCGATTTTACGCTCGACGATCAAGCGCGGATTTGATATGATATCTACTCTCTTGAATCAAATATTCAAAGGACGTGATGGCGGTGGTGGCATGGGCGGTTTAGCGATCGCCAGAGACTTAGAATAGCGAGCCTCTAAAACACCCGTTCTAAACTGAGCCACTTTTTCTCCCTTCCTGTGAAATACTATCACATTAACCCGACTGCTGTAAATATTCAGATAGCGCTGTTTGACAATGAAGGCAAGAATAATAAAGACAACACCGATAAAAATACTGAGAGTCGGAATTCCTAACCAAAACAGCCACCAAGTACAACCCTCTCCTGTTTCAATCGCTCTAACATCCTCAATCGGAATAAACACCTCTTTTGTTTCTAATTAAAAAAATATTTCGAGCTGATTTGTAACAGTTCGCCGACCAATTTAGCCGTAATTTTGCAATTACTTTGAACGGGAACAATCCCCATAATTTGACCAGGTGTACTGCTGATTTGAATGACTTGATTAGATTTCATATTTATTGTCTATTGGCGGTTCGGAAAAGCTATTAGATCGCCTCCTTCTAGGATTTAGCACGTCTGAAGAATTGTATAACCAATACTCCGGACAGTTTTTAAAGAGGAATGCGATCGCAATAAAATAGAGAAGTGAAAAAAGTGAGTGCAATCTGAA
>NZ_JAUBRA010000115.1:0-9852 GCF_036701555.1 Microcoleus sp. Pol10D4 | reverse complement strand
GTATTTTAAAGTCCCAAAAGCCTTTCGATCCAACTTATTTGCTCGCTACCCCTTGACAGATCAAGACAGTATCTACGGGGGCTACGCCAACGAAGAGGATCGCCCGCCCGGATTTTCGCCAAATTTCGTTTTGAGGCGAGATCCGCTGCTATTAATGTTGGGTGCGGGTATTTGCTCGATCGCCCTTCAGTACATAATTGATATCAAACAAATTACTGTCCTGCTATTTATCCTCGGAACTTACGGGCTGTGCGGCTTATTGGTGGAGCCGAACTTTTGGCAAAAAAACTTGCCCATTGCAGGATTGCTGGCTTGTATTTTACCATTCAACAGTCAGTTTAATAGCGGATTAGGTTTGCCGGCGCGAGTGCTTACTGCTCAGGTAGTAGAACAGTTGCTCTCAATGCTGCACGTTGCGGCTATTTCTTCTTACGATATTATCGTTTTGGAAAACGGCATCGCTCACGTTGACGTGCCTTGTAGCGGCATTAAAACCCTCTTAGTCGGGACGCTATTTTTGCTAGCTGCTACCTGGCTGGAAGGGCGTAAATTGAGCTTAAGATGGCTAGCAGTCGGCGCTGCTAATCTCTTAATGTTGGTGTGTGCTAACGCTGCGCGGGTTGCCGTGTTAGTCCTGGTTTCAGAAGTGTTTAACCAGCCAAACATAGCAGAAATTATTCACGTCCCTCTGGGAATTGTCGGTTTAGTATGTGCTTCTTTTGTGACGTGGTTAATGCTGCAACGAGTACCGAAATTTCAGCCAGAAAAAACCAGCGGTGTTTCTGCAAAACCAAACTCAGAAATTCTGCAAAATCACCCTTTAGCCAAACCAGGAATAATTGCAGCAGTCACAGTTTTGGCAGTAATAGCTCAACTGTCTCATGTAGAAACGTCAAAAATGGCGATCGCACCTTTAAGATTGCCTGAATATATTAAATCAGAGTCGATTCCCCTAAATCCTAGCGAACAAAAATTCTTTGGCAACTATCCAGACACGCAAACACAAAAAATCAGATTTGTTGCCGGCAACTTGCGCGGTTCCATGCTCACAGTAGCGAGCACATCCTGGCAAACTTATCACGCCCCCGAGTTGTGTTTTGCAGCCAGCGGAATTCCCGTCAATCGCATAGAAAAAAAACAACTAACTCCTTCAGTAACAGCGCGCTGGCTGTCTCTCAAAAACGACCAATTATCAGCAGCATACTGGCTGCAATCTGCACAGCTAACTACCGATAACTTCTTGTCCCGTATCGGCAGCGACCTTACCCAAAAAAATCACAATTGGGTGCTAGTTTCCATTTTGTTTGACAGTTCGTTACAAGCAGAAAATCATGAAGTAAAAGAGTTTGCTAGTAATGTATACGATACCGTCAAAAAAAGCTTCCAAGGAGAAATAAATGAAAATTAAACAGGTATTTGATGGACTTGTTAAAACAATTTTTTGGCTGTGGAATTTGACTTTTTTATCGATTGTTTACTTGGGAATTTTGCCGATTATAGGAGGGCCATTAATTAGGGCGACAATCGATGGCATCGTCCCGCTAGAGTTTTCTTTGACGATGGCAGCTACGATCGCAGTACCCACTGTATGTACAGTAATAGGAGCTAGGCGTTTTAGCAAGCAACCCCTACAGCTAATGCGTTGGTTTTACGGCGTAGAAGCACCGCTATTTTTGCTTTGTTTGCTTCGCTTATTCCTGCTACGAGAACTCACTCCAGCTAGTTCTCAAATCATCGCTACTATTGCTTTGTGTATAGCAGCGTTTTCAGTGGAAATGCTGTACGGATATCTGGGTAAAAGAGAAAATGTGCAAACTATTTTCGATTCCCAGAATTCCCATAATAAACAGCCTCATATTTTCAGCTTAATCGGAGAAAAGCGAAGTGCGTGGCTGCAATTAGGATGTCACAGTTTAATGGTAGTAGTTGGTATTTGGGCGGCAACTTTGCTGATTTATTACGCTGTACCTGTGGCATTGTATACACTTTATGGATTCTTCACTGTAGTCATTGAATTTTTCAAGTTTACATGGGTATCAGCATTGTGGGATATCTTTAGAGACGGGGCGTGGATATCGGTTTTAAGCTTGGGTTTAACTTGGATAGGGCTATCCTTGATATTCTTTGGTTTAACCTGTAGCTTATTCGTTGTCATGCCTTCGCTGTACGGCTTTCTCTACATTCATTCCGGGCGGAAAATATGGCAGAGTTTTGCTGCACAATACGGGAAAAATAAAGCGCTAATCGGAAGTTTGGGAGTCATAGCAGCTTGGCTGGCTATTTTCTCGGCTTTGCAGCAGCAGCCACAAGTTGCAGCACTGAAAATGTTGGCGACTCCCCCCGCAAATGACACGGTTCGCCAAACTTTACTAGCCAAGTCTGATATGATTCGATCGGGCTTAGTTAACGCTTATTTGTCCCCTTACCGCTACCTGAGCACTGTAGGAGAAAACAACCACATTTATGAGATATACAAAAATATTTGGATTTTCCCTGACGAAGCGGCTCAAACTTTGCAGAACAGCTATAATTTTTTAATGTCGCCGTTTTTGTATCAAGGCTCTAGTGCTGATGTGGAAAAAGCCGAAAAACTCTACGGCGAATTCTTCGATACGGAACTGCAAAAAGGCGACACAGAAGCAGTAAAACACGCGGTGCAGTCAACATCAAACCGGGAAGAAGCTAAAGCTGGTTTGCTGAATGTCAATCAGGAAAAAGTATGGTTGCAGTCGCAAGAAGTGACAGTCAAAGAAAACGGCGACTGGGCTGACGTTCAACTCTACGAAGTTTACAAAAATCAAACGCCGAACTTGCAAGAAGTATTCTACTACTTTTCGCTGCCGGAAAGCGCCGCAGTTACAGGAGTTTGGCTGGGCGATACTGGCGATTTAAACAAACGTTTTGTATTTACCGTATCGCCTCGCGGTGCAGCCCAGCAAGTCTACAATCAACAGGTAGTAGAAAGAGTCGATCCGGCTTTGCTAGAACAAATTGGCCCCAAACAATACCGCTTGCGGGCTTTTCCAATCCCGGCAAAACGAGAATTTACCCAAACTGACGGGCCAACGGAAATGCACCTGTGGCTTACTTACAAAGTCATGCGCCAGCCGCAGGGTTGGGCTATGCCTATTTTGGCTGAAAAACGCAACATTTTTTGGAACCAAAATACTCGCCGCACGATCGCCGGAAAAGAGGTAAAATACAGCGGGAAAGAAGCAAGAGAAACTTGGCTGCCACCCTTTTTGCCCGCAGCCGCACAGCAACCGCTAACAGCGCAGCAGGCGGTTCTACCGGGAGGAAATATCATTTCTGCTAAGCCGTTGGCTGATGCAAATTACTCGTTACCGCAAGGCAAAAAATTTGCAGTTATTCTCGATACTTCCCGCAGCATGGCGGCGGAAAATAAGCAAGTAAAAGAGACTTTTGAATGGTTGAAAGCTAATGCAGCAGCCAAGAATGCTGTTGATTTGTATATCGCCAGCGCTGCGGGAATGCCACCTAAGTTAGTAGAAAATGTACGCAATTTTGATGCAGCAAAGGCGACATTTTACGGTACAATCCAGCTCAAAGATATGTTGCAACAGTTTGCACAGTTGCGGGGCGATAAAAGTTACGATACTGTATTTTTGGTGAGCGATCGCCACAGTTACGAATTATCGGACGATCGCAAACTTAAACTTTCCATCTCTGCACCCCTATGGACAGTGCATTTGGGAGGTTTGCCCCCCGGCTACGACGACGCAACTTTGAAGGTGATTCAAGATAGTGGCGGCGGAGTTGCTACGGATATGAAAGAGGCGATGCAGCGAGTAGCAACAACAGCAGCTTCGGGCCCATCTACAGTTAGCGTTGTTGACGGCTATGCTTGGAGTTATGCCAAAACGCCGCAGTCGAAAAAGACTGCAAAATCGGCGACAGTCGCAGAGTTAAAAGATAGCGGAAATGAAGGCTTTAAACCGATAGCTGCGCGGCAGTTGATAACTGCACTTAGCAAGCAGAAAAGTTCCAATCAATTGACGCAACTGGATGCAATGCACGCAGTAGCTAAAAATTTCAAAGTGGTGACGCCTTATTCTTCGATGATTGTGTTAGTTAATGACGCGCAAAGGGAGCAGCTAAAAGCAGCGGAAGCTAAGAGCGATCGATTTGACAGAGAGGTAGAATCGGGTAAGGAACAGTTGAGTAAGCCGAATAATCCTCTGAATGTTTCGGGGGTTCCTGAACCGGAAGAATGGCTACTGTTGACGGTAGGTGCGATCGGGCTTTTGGCGGTTTTCCTCCGTCAGCGGCGCGCGAAAATGGTAGGTTGAAAGATGGTTCGGCGGTTGAAACTGCTCCTTGTCAAACAAAGTCTGCCTCCGCAGACTAAGAGAGTGAGGGGGTATTTAAGCCGGACTTGATATCAAATACTAATCTACAGTCGCCTTGAGACGACTTGAGCTATGAGACAGGGGTTTAAACCCCTGTCGGACTTAGCTAATAACGAATAACTAATCTATCTCCACAAAAACCCGATCGCCCTCAATCTTTACCGGATAAGATTCAAGGGCATCGGCTAGTGCATTCAAACATTTACCCGTATCTAACTTGTACTGATACTTATGAAAAGGACAGGTAATGATACCGTTATTTACCTTACCCATGTCGATCGGGTATTCTAAATGAGTGCAAGCATTACGGTAACAAGTGACATTCATGCCTTGACGGTTTAATATCACTGAAGTTTCGTCAACTTTTACCTTCAACACACCCCATTCGGGAACTTGATTTAGCGCTGTTACCTCTACCCACATATAATCTTTCTCGCTTTAAATAAATTATGACAGAATGATAGGCGATCGGCTTGAGAATCCGGGTAAGTTATAAGTTGCAACTTTAGCTGAGCTGTGAGATAATATATCAAAAATTTCTATTTATGAACTTCAAAATCTTGACGGGACTCCTGACAGGGTTAGTTATTTCGGCTAGCACAGCAGCGCTGTTTTGTCAACCCAGCCAAGCGAGAAATAATAGCTTTTTCTGCGCTACTCTCAACAGACAGCCTGTCACCTTCGCTCGCAACTCGCGGGGGAATGTGCCACTCGTCCGCTGGACTTCTAACAACTATTTTCCGCCACCGTGGACGGCCCAAAGACGCTGCCAAGAGGTAGGCATAAGATTTCAGCGCAACTACGACAACGGTACTCTCAAATATATTAACACTGGGACTCTGAACGGAGAACCCGTGGTGTGCGCTGCTGTTAACAAAGACGATGCTTGTACGAATAGGACTTTGCTATTCACTCTCAAGCGGGGGAGCGATGCTGACGCTACGTTGCAGAGATTAATGGATCGTCGCGGCTTAGGGGCTGGATATATACTATCTGAAACTGGGCCTGGTTCTGTTGATGTGGAGAGATATCTGGAGGAGACACCCGTTGAGGAAAATGTTTCTCCTATTTCTCCATAGGCGAGAGAAATCAGCAGCCCGACACGGAGGGACACGGATAGACGGATTTGCGATCGGGCTTTTGGTTGTCCAATACGAGGACTGACGCATAAATACTAAAGAAACCGGGTTTTTTACCCGTGTTAAAGGCTCTCTTGCAGTATTTTCGTAAAAAACCCGGTTTCTGCCTCCATGACTAAATATCTCAAATCTCCAACCTAAAATTTCAAATCAAATCATCCGTGTATCCGTGTCCAAATCCGTGTTGTGCGCTTTCTCTCTCTATTCTTAAACCAAAATCAATGAACTTCTTTAATAAAATTCCCATCGCATTGATTGGTACTGTTGCAACAATTGTCATCGCACAACCAACCGCAGTTTTCGCAATATCTGCTGATGAAGTCGGCAAAATCGCTAAATCAATCACAGTCCTGATTGACAGTAAAAATCCCGGTTCGGGAATAATTATCAAACGCAATGGCAACACTTACACGGTGCTCACAGCCAGTCACGTTTTCAAAGATACTCAAGCTAAATATGAGATTGTCACCCCTGACGATAAGCGGTATTTGCTCAATTACAGCAGTGTCAAAAAACTGCCAAATATTGACTTAGCCTTTGTCGAGTTTACCAGCAGTCAAACTTACAGCGTTGCTAAGATTGGCAACTCGGATTTGGCGACAGAAGGGAAAGCGGCTTATGTGGCAGGATTTCCGAAGACTTCAGCGGCTCTTAATCGTTCGATTTACCAATTCACCGATGGGCGAATTACTGCTAATGCTTCTCGACCTTTAGAAGATGGTTATGCGTTGGTTTATAGTAACAATACGCTGCCGGGAATGAGCGGTGGGCCGGTGTTGAATGAGAATGGCGAGGTGGTGGGAATTCACGGGAGGGCGGATACGAGGGCGGCGGAATCTAGTAGTATTAATCAGAATATTCAAATTGCTAAGACTGGTTTTAATCTGGGGATTCCGATTAATACGAGTTTGAGATTGTTAGCTTCATCTCAAGTGGATTTAGGGGTGAAGGTTCCGAGTGCGCCTGTGGCGGCTGGACCGAAAGCTGATGATTTCTATATTCAGGGTAGGGAGAAATCTCAAAAAGGAGATTATCAGGGTGCTATACAAGCTTTTAATCAAGCAATTGTGCTTAATCCTAACTATGCTGATGCTTATAATAATCGAGCTGCTGCTCGCTATCAACAAAAAGATTATAAAGGTGCGATCGAAGATATAAGCCAATTTATACGAATTAATCCCAACTATGCTACAGCCTACATGGGCAGGGCAATACTTCGCTCTAAATTAGGAGACGAGCAGGGAGCTATTGAAGATCGTAACAAAGCCCTGCGGGTCAATCCAAGTAATGCCGAAGACTATCTAAGTCGAGCGAATGTCCGCTCATACTTAGGAGACAAGCAGGGTGAGATCGCTGATTTGAACGAAGCTTTACGAATTAATCCTAATTATGCCGATGCCTACAACAACCGGGGTCTTGCCCGCCGTGGGTTAGGAGACAACCAGGGTGCAATCGCCGATTTCAATCAAGCTTTACGAATTAATCCTAACCATGCGTATGCCTACCACAACCTAGGAAATACCCACTCTGACGAAGATAATACACCGACTCGACCAACATCTACCACCCTACTCAGTGCTAATAGCTCATTAATACCTGGTAAATCCTCTGTCCTCCCCTCTGATGGAAGTCTGTTCGAGCAACATAACTTTGAAGGCCGCGCCGATCAATCAGTTACAATTACTGTAGAAAGCCGTGATTTTGATACCTACGTCGCCATCTTTGGCCCTGATGGAAAACTGTTAGCAGAAAATGACGACATCAGCAAATCAAATTCCAATTCTTCTCTCACCGTCACCTTACCCGCCAGCGGCCGCTATCGCGTGATTGTCAATGCTTATAAAAAAGGCGAAAGAGGTAGGTACACTTTGACAATCCGCTAGTAGAGAAACGGCATTGTCTTGTCCGGCGCGGGGAGAAAGAAACCGGGTTTTTACCGAATATATGGGCTGCAACGAAAGTATTTTAGTAAAAAACCCGGTTTCCAGCCCCAGCCAATGCTATTATACTGATAATTTGTCATCCTCCCAATTCAAATTCATTGCGAAATAAGGATTAACTATCATTATCTAATTTCAGGGGAGGAATTTGATCGGCAGTTAAAGTAATTACTTTGCCATCTTGCCAAATGCTAATTGATTCCCCTAATTTGCGGTGTTTTTCTATGGCTTTAGCAATACCAATTTTAACTCCGGCATCAATTTTTTGATGGAGTTCTGTTAGGGTAATTTGCGGTTTACGATCCAAGGGTGATTTGGTTCCAGATTGGAGGCTCATAAATATTTTCCTCTTGATTGTTACCGGATGCTGCCACTAATTGAGGTTTACTTTTAGTATTATCATACACCATCCAAGTATCGCATAAAGGTAAATACAAATCTATTAAGTTTTTCCGTCCCCGTTCGTAGCGACGGCGGATAGTATCTTCTGGGATATTGTGGCCCCCACTTTCTACCCGTCGGCGTACCCGCGCAATGGCTAATTCAGGACTTTGCAACCAAAAATAAATTAAGTTGATTTGATAACCTTTAGTTTTACACTCTCGCAAAAATCGGGCAAAATTTCGAGCAGCTAGAGTAGTTTCAAAAGCAAAATCAGCTTCAGCCTTGACTAAAGTTGATAGCCTTTCTAACATTAATCGTCCCGCTTGAATAGCTACAGATTCAGGGTTAAAAGGAGAAAGACCCGCCGCTATTTCATCGGCGTTGACATATTCAAAAACTTCTAGGAAGTAGGGTAAAATTTCCCTAGCGGCGGTGGTTTTTCCAGAACCGTTAGCACCGCCAATAATGTATAAATTAGGCATTTAATAAGTTATTAGTTTCAAGTAAAATCTTCTGTAACTTGCGCGTCCAATCTCCTATCCCCTTATAGCAAAATTCCCAATCGGCCAAATCACTCTCCCACAAATTATTAATCTTTAACTCCAGATTTTCGATAAAAACTTCATCTTCAGAAACTCGCTGGTTAAAAGTGAGATAATCCATCCCATATTTAGCCTGATACTGAGCATTTTTTTGTCTAAGTTCAGTAACTTTTGCGGTAATCTGCTCGATGGTATAGCGTTGGATTGCCAAATCCATAGCCACCTGCAAATCACCCAAAGCACTTAACACTTCAACATATTCATCTTTGATTGATACTGTCACCATAATCTGACAACTGCCTCAATAAATTTATTTGCTGTTTTGAACTTCCAGCGACTTAATCATTTTCTCAACAACGGGCAAAAACTTATCGTATTTCCCCGCTTCCGCCTCATAGGTTATCAAATAAGCCTTGTCATTTTTCATAGTCCAAACATTCAATTTTTTAAACTCTTCATTCCCTTCTTTTGTTGTATAAACAACTCTATACCCGTTTTTACCAGCCAGAGTAGATTCACCCTCTTGAGCTATCTTAGCATTTTTATCTAAATTCAGGATTTCTTGTTTAGATAACTTCGTATATTCATCAAGGGTTTTATTATTCGTCGTAGGTTCTACTGTCACAATCAGCCGTTCCTGAAAGTTATCAGCATCGTTTTCTTTAGGTGAAATAAATTGAACCACATCTTTGGTAACGGCGTTAGACTCTTCTTGTTTAGTCCAATTATCGGGATATTTGATTTTAATACCTTGGGCTGTATTGTCATAACTTGCCAGATTATCGCCAGCCTCCAATCCCAGAATTATTCTAATTTCTGGTGTCAATAATCCTGCTACACCAAATATGACAGCCAAACAAAGCCCAAGCAAATTAATTTTATGATCTCGCGTCCAGTTACTCATTAATGTCAATAAGTTAGGAGATGATACTAGAGTAGAAGATGGTCGAACTCTCCTCAAATTGTTGAGAGCTTGCAACACCTCTGCGGCTGACTGGTAGCGATCGCGAAAATGATAGCGCACCATTTTGTTTAAAATATTAGCAAAACCGGCGCTAACAGGGACGCGATCGCGCCAAATAATTTCACCGTTAGCATCTTTTGGCAACTCGTGAGGAAGTATGCCAGTCAGCCATTCAATGGCAGTCACTCCCACAGCATAAATATCGCTGCTAAAGTTAGGCTGTCCGTTATTTTGTTCCGCTGGCATATAGCCACCTGTGCCGATGCAAATAGTCGGCGGAGTTTGCCCTGTGGTGTTAGCTATTTGAGTGCTAATTTGTTTTACAGCCCCAAAGTCAATTAAGAATATTTTGCCGTCAGAATTGCGCCTCATTAAATTAGCAGGTTTAATATCCCGGTGAATGACTTTGTGCTGCTGAACAAATACCAATATTTCTATTATAGTCATTTCAAATAAGTATGAGACACTAGACTGCACAATAAGCACGAATAATTTCATCAAGAGATGTGCCAG
>NZ_JAUBRA010000114.1:0-9922 GCF_036701555.1 Microcoleus sp. Pol10D4 | reverse complement strand
CCACCTGCGTTAATACCCGAAAGCACCAAATCCGGCTTCGCACAAAGGTGATGAAGAGCAATACGCACGCAATCGGCGGGTGTTCCCCCTACAGCATATTCCACGGACGATCGCCGATCGACATGAATCGGACTGTGGGCTGTCACTTGATGCCCGCAGCCCGACAATTGCCCTTGGGGAGCCACCATAATTGTTTTGCCATTTACTGCTTGCAAAAGTGCTTGAATTCCCGGAGCATCGATGCCGTCGTCGTTGGTTAAAATTATCGTCATTAAAAATGTGTCGGTTTTATAGAACCCATTTGAGAGCGCAGAGGCTGGCAACCTTCTGGTAGTTCTAGCCCAAATTGGTTGTTGGTTGGTGGCGATCGTCAGTATGAGCATTGCCACACATTTATATCATGGCATTAATTGAACAGTTGCCCCAAAAATGTGGCGCGCCACATTTTAGCCCAGTCGCACCTTGATATGACAGCTAAAGCGACTTGGCGTTGCTGAATCAAGGTATGAATGCCCCAGGAATGGGAATATCGTGAAATTTCAAGTAATGTATTAGTAACTTAATAGAATGCTTGAGCATTTTTTCACACTTAGAATAACAAAGAGTCTTCCGATGTAGTCTGGCTAAATAATGTCTTAGTCTCGTATTTTCTCCTTCTACTCGTGTCATATAAGTCTTACTGATGATCTGATCCTCATCAGGAATAAACATGGGATATACAGACCATCCATCAGTTACATAAAAGTAGCATTTCCATGCACTTACTTGGTTCCATAATGGTTCAAATGTCTTAGCACTATGATCCCCTAATACCCATCCTAAAATTCCTGGTCGAAAGTGGTCAACCGCTGTCCACAACCAGATTTTGTCTGTTTTTTTTTTACATAAGTTTGTAATTCATCGAGCTCACCAACTTCTGGAATGACTTCAGGGTCATAAACCTCTGGTAACAGTTTTCCGACTTGTTTTACCCAATTTATTACGCCCGGTATGATGAACTCCCTTAACTCGTTCTATAGCCCGTAAACCCATACCATTGACGTACATTTTTAGGCAATCACGTTTGATGCTCTCGCTATAACCTCGATGGGATTCATACTGATTAATGAATTGACGACCACATTGGACACAAATGTGATTCTGTTTTCCTTTCTTCTTGCCGTTCTTACGGATATGGGTTGATTTACATTCTGGGCATTGCATAAATTATTCCTCCTATTCATACTCTAACTCAGCAACGCCCGACTTGTTACGCGCCCCTGTGCAGCATTCATGACATCAGTGTCGATGCAAACATTTAATCACATAATTTTTTCCTCGGCTCTCCCCGATGCTTGGTCTTAAAAGTAGCAGATGATATTAAGTATCTAAAAGCTGAACGTTGAAACCCTCGATCGTGCTAAATTATTAGCTTACGTTATCACCATAAGTACGAGAGAGCCGATAATAAGTTAATGTCGATTCCTATTGGGCTTTGAAGCAGGGGATGGGATAATAGATATGAAATCTTTATCAAAGATAGTATCTAAGTTACAGTCCTCATTTCCCATTCATAAATCAAATACTTATCTACACTGTTACCATTATTACATTTTAACTCAGGAGAGCCACATGAGCGAACCCACTAAAAGCAATACCAAAGCAGGCTGTCCGCCAGTTCCCCAGTCGATTATGACCGCCAGTCGGGAAGAACTGGACAACCAGCTAGAGATTTTTGAAGGCCACTTACCAGACGACGTACAGGGTCACATCTTTTTCATTGGGCCAGTGGGCACCGTTGAATCAGGCGGTCTCCCCTTTAAAGACGGAGACTCATTCTTGAATGGCGACGGCATGGTTTACCGACTTGATTTCGATCAAAAAGGTAAAGTAACTTTGAAGACAAAGATTACCAAGCCACTAGATTACCATTTTGACGAAGCAACTAAAGGCACTAAGTTGGGATTTCGCAATCATGGGATCTTAAGGTTTTCCTTACTTCTGGGCGCTCGCAACGAGTTAAATACAGCTTTTCTGCCCGTAAAATTCTCTCAAGACGAACCTGAGCGCCTGCTAGTAACTTATGACGCGGGTCGTCCTTATGAAATTGATACAGATACCCTTGAGGTGATTACTCCAGTTGGGTCAAATAAAGAGTGGCGTCCTGAAATTAATCTGCCCTATCTATTTCCACCCATTTTTAGTACCGCACATCCTGCCTTTGATACCTACACCCACGAAATGTTTGCAGTCAATTACGGCAGGTCATTAGAAAATTTTATTGACACCGTTCCTTCCCTTGAGGAAGTAGATAAACTTTTTCCAGAAGTCCGTCAATTTTGGGAACAATTTAAAGGTTTAGAAGATTTCGTCTATCTGATTCGTTGGGATGGCGTAAATCCTTTAGAGCGGTGGACACTTGTCAACCCCGATGGTTCACCCGTCAGCATTAAGCAAACCATCCATCAGATGGGAGTAACCAAAGATTATGTGGTGTTGATGGATACATCCTTTAGTACTGGACTCGCGCAGATACTCAACAATCCTTTTCCAGACCACAAGGAGCGAGAAAGAATTCTCAGACACTTGTTAGAAAGTGCGCCTTCACCCGACTCTATCCTTTATATTGTCAGTCGCAGTGAATTGACAAAGGGACAACACCCTGCGATGAATGAACCGGAAGTTAAAGTTGTCGTGCGAAAAGTGGTGATTCCTCTCGAAGCTTCTCACTTTCTGGTTAACTATGACAATCCTGACGACAAAATTACGCTCCACATCTCTCATATTTGTGCTTGGGATGTTGCTGAATGGCTCCGCACCTATGACCTTTCCCCCTATCCGCCCCACGATGCCGTGTCTTCTCCCTGGCCTGGGATGGAACTCAATATGATGGATATCAGCCGCTTGGGACGCTACGTAATTGATGGCAAAAGCCAGGAGGAAACACCCATTGAGTCAAAAGTTATTTCAGATCAAAAATACACCTGGGGCCCATCATTATACACCTATCTTGACAGACTACCTTCCGGCATGACTCCCGGACATCTGGATAATATTTACTGGAGTTCTTTTGGACTTTGGAAGGATTTGATGACGCAGTTTATGTGCTACTTATACCGGAACTATAAGTACCAGCAAGTGCCACACTCACAAGTTTTGAGCCTCGCTGAAAAGGGTATACCACCTTGTTTGTTCCGACTACAAACTTGCTCAATGGATATCGCCGATCAATACCAGTTTCCTCCGGGCTACATGGTGAGTTCGCCACAGTTTATGCCGCGCCGTGGAAACCAAGGGAGTTCAACAGATGGTTATATTGTATGTACCGTTTTCGCTCCAGAAAGAAATGAAATTTGGATTTTCAATGCTGAGGCTTTATCGCAAGGAGCAATCTGCAAACTTTACGATTCATCCGATTCACCCGTTAAGTTTGCCTTCACATTGCACACAGCTTGGTTACAAGAGATAGGTTCTCACTCAACTACATACAAAATCTCGTTGAAAGAAGATTATGAGGACTTAGCAAAGAACTTCCAATACCCTCCGGAGTTCGAGCAAGAGATTCAGGAGTTGTTTGCTAAAGAGTTGTACCCGCGTTTTGCAAGGGAGTAAAAATTTGCTCGCAGCTAGATTCATGGAGAATCGGGCTGCGAGCAATAATAGTTTATTAAAAGGTAAAGGTAAAAATTAATGATAGGTATTTCAGGTTACGAAATTAGAGAAAAGATTTACGACGGGGTTAGAACGGTTGTTTATCGAGGTATAAGAAATCGGGAGCAACAACCTGTTATTGTTAAAATCATAAAAGATGAATATCCTACCCTAGAACAAATCACCAATTTAAGGCAAGAGTTTATAATTACTCAAAATTTAGATTGTGAAGGGCTTGTCAAAACATACAGTTTAAACAATTATCAAAATAGTTATGCTCTAATCTTAGAAGATTTTGGCGGTCAATCACTTGCTAATTTTATAGCAGCTAATAAACTGTCAATAATCCAGTTTATTAGAGGCGCGATCGCTCTATCCGAAACTTTGATCTATCTCCATCAAGTACCGATCATTCACAAAGACATTAAGCCCTCAAATATCATTATCAATCCAGCGACCGGAAAAGTAAAACTGACTGACTTTAGTATTTCATCGCGCTTGGAATTGAAAAACCAAAGCATTAGCAATCCCAACTTGCTAGAAGGGACTCTCGCTTATATGTCACCCGAACAAACGGGGAGGATGAATCGAGCAATTGACTACCGCACCGACTTCTACTCTTTGGGAGTGACTTTCTATGAAATACTGACCAACCAGTTGCCATTTACTACCACCGATCCGATGGAGTTGGTTTACTGTCATATTGCCAAACAACCAGTCCCACCTAAAGAGGTAGCAGAAATTCCTCAAGCGGTTTCAGATATTGTCATGAAACTGTTAGCAAAAAATGCGGAAGACCGATATCAAACTGCGGCGGGATTAAAATTTGATCTGGAAACTTGTTTGCAGCAATTGCAGACAACTGGCAAGATTGAAAATTTTCCCATCGGCCAACGGGATCGCGGCAATCAATTACTCATTCCCCAGAAGCTTTATGGTAGAGAAACCGAAGTCCAAATTCTTCTAGATGCCTTTGGACGAGTCAGCCTCGGTGCTACCGAAATGATGTTAGTTTCCGGTTATTCCGGGATTGGTAAAACTTCAATCGTCAATGAAGTTCATAAACCAATTGTAGCAGCTAGGGGATATTTTATTGCGGGTAAGTTTGACCAGTTTAAGCGCAATATTCCCTATGCGGCGTTAATCCAAGCATTTCAAGAATTAGTTCGTCAGCTATTAACTGAAAGTTACGAACAGATTGCTATTTGGAAAGAAAACTTATTAAAAGCGCTAGATAATAACAGTCAAGTTATTATTGATGTTATCCCGGAAGTCGAACTAATTATCGGTAAACAGCCTGAAGTTCCTCAACTGGGTTCATCGGAGTCACAAAACAGATTTAATCGGGTATTTCAACAATTTATTCGCGTTTTTTGTCAACCCGAACACCCGCTAGTCATATTCCTAGACGATTTACAGTGGGCAGATTCGGCATCTCTAAAGTTAATTCAACTCTTAGTCACTGACCCAGATAGCAAATATTTGTTAACGATTGGAGCTTATCGAGATAACGAAGTCAGTCCCGTTCATCCTTTAATTCAGACAATAGAAAAAATTCAAGAAACTGAAACGGTGGTGAATAATATCACCATTCAGGCGCTGGCTTTGGATAGCGTCAACCAATTAATCGCCGACACTCTGGATGCCAGCGTAAATTCAGACAAAATAAAAGTTTTTTCAGAGTTACTTTTTAATAAAACCCAAGGCAATCCGTTTTTCTTAACGCAGCTACTCAAAACCCTGTATTCGGAAAATCTGTTAGTTTATCAGGTAAATATAGACCGTTGGGAGTGGGATATTCAACAAATCCAAGCAATTGGTATCGCAGATTTCAATATCGTTGAACTGGTTGCTCGCAATATTCGCAAACTCCCTGAAACAACCCAGAAATCATTAAAATTAGCGGCTTGTATCGGCAACCAATTTAACTTAGAAGTTTTATCAATTGTCAATGAAGAATCAAACTTAGCGACGGCTGCTCATTTGTGGGAGGCAATGCAAGCGGGTTTGATTCTGCCGCTGTCTGAAAATTACAAAATTCCTATAGTCTTTGCCCAGGAAGAGTTGGCATCTATACGCGATATCAAAGTTGACTACAGATTTTTGCACGACCGCGTGCAACAAGCAGCCTATTCTTTGATTCCAGAGTCAGACAAAAAAGCCACTCACCTGAAAATTGGTCAACTGTTGCTGAATAATACAACAGAGCAAGAGCGAAAAGATAATATTTTTGCTCTGGTTAACCAACTGAATTTTGGCACAGATTTGCTAACTAATCAGTCAGAAAAAGATGAGTTGGCTGAATTAAACCTGATTGCTGGACAGAAAGCGAAGGCAGCTACTGCATATGAAGCCGCTGTTAATTATTTGAATGTAGGTATAGAACTCCTGAGTCAAGATAGCTGGGAAAGTAGATACGATCTGACATTTAATTTTTATCGGGAAGCGGCGGAAGCCGAATATCTCAATGCCAATTTAGAACGAGCGGAAATTTTGTGCGATCGCACTCTCCAAAAAGCCAAAACAATTCTCGAACAAGTCAACTTATACGAACTGAAAATTAGGCTTAACCTCGCTAAAAACCAGAACAATTCTGCGGTAGATACCGGACTGCAAGTTCTAGAAATGCTGGGAGTGGCCCTATCCCAATCACCCCCCCAAGAGTTAAATATCGAGGAGTTAGCGAACTTGCCAGAAATGAGCGATCGCTACAGGCTAGCGGCAATGCAAATTTTAATTCTTATATGGCCTCCTGCTTGTTTTGGATCGAGCGCAATGGCGCTACCGATTCTATATACTATGATTGAACTCTCGATTCAATACGGAAATTCGTTGGTTTCTATTTACGCTTATTCTATTTATGGTTCACTCATATCTTGGCTAATACCAGACATAGATTCTGGCTATAAACTGGGTCAAATATCTTTGCAGTTGTTGGATCGGTTAAATGGAAAAGAGTTTTTATCTAAAATATTCGTTAATATTTTTATCAGTAATCACCATCAAAAAGAGCCTCTGGCAACTACTATAGACCCCTTGCTTCAAGCAATTAATAACGGCTTAGAAGTCGGTGATATAGAATATGCTTGTCATGCTGCTGATTACTATTGCTCACATCTGCTTTTTAAGGGAGAGCATCTGGATTATGTGCAAGAGCAACAAAAAAATTATAGCGATTTAACAGCTAAGCTGTCCCAAGAACATCAGCTTTATCTCATCAAAATTATCGGTCAGTTAGTGGCAAATTTAATGGGTCGAGCAGACAATAAATTGCTATTAATTGGCGACCTGTTAAATGAAGAAGAGACAATCGCATATCTTCAAAGTATTAATAATACAATTGCCTTGTTTAGAGTGTTTTTTGCTAAAACCATGCTTTGCTATTTGTTCCAAGATTATGCAATGGCTATAGAGCATGGTATTACAGGAGTCAATTATTCAACAATGCTCCACAGTAACTTTAGCTTTTCAGAACATATTTTTTACTATTCTCTGGCTCTTTTAGCTCAGTATTTTCAGGAAACTGAGGAAAAGCAGCAACAATACCTGAAACAAGTAGAAGAAAATCAGCAAAAGATGAAATATTGGGCGTTCCATTGCCCAGCCAATTACCAGCATAAGTATGACTTAGTAGAAGCAGAAAAAGCCCGCGTATTGGGGCAATCTTTCTCAGCAATGGAATATTACGACCGGGCGATAGATGGAGCCAAGGAAAATGGATACGTCCAGCACGAAGCCCTCGCCAATGAACTAGCAGCAGAATTTTATTTAACTTTAGGTCGTCAGAAAGTAGCGCGTACCTACATGATAGACGCTTACTATGCTTATATTCGCTGGGGAGCCAAGGCAAAAGTTAAGGATTTAGAAGAGCGCCATGCTGAATTACTCGCACCTATCGTCGGTAGAAAAAATAGCCTGACGAGTGGAAGAGACGAAACGGTTGTTCAGACCAGAACCACTGTCACTTCTACCACTTCAGGTGCTGCAAACGAGCTGGATTTATCAACAATTATCAAAGCCTCCCAAGCTCTCTCAGGGGAAGTTCATTTAGATAAGTTAATCTCGAAGTTGATGCAAGTCTTGCTGGAAAACGCCGGAGCAGAAAAGTTTTATTTCATCATACCTGACCCAGCAGGTAAGTGGAAAATTGAAGCTCAATGTACGGGTGAACAATGTCAATTAATATCCAAGTCAGCGACTGAAAGTCAAGAGATTCCTCTCTCGCTGGTTAATTATGTAGAACGCACGCAAGAAACTCTTGCAATCGATGATGCAACCACTGAAACCAGGTTTGCCTCTGACCCGTATATTATTCAGCAGCGACCTAAATCTATCTTGTGTAGCCCCCTGATTAATCAAGGTAAGTTGGTGGGCATCTTATACCTAGAAAATAATTTAACAGCGGGGGCTTTTACGCGCGATCGCCTAGAAGTCCTCAACATCATTTCCGCCCAAGCTGCGATCTCCATCGAAAATGCCCGTCTCTATCAAACTTTAGAAGATAAAGTGCAACAACGCACAGCCCAACTCGCCCAAGCAAACCAGGAAATTAGCAGCCTCAACGACAAACTTAAAGCCGAAAACATCCGCCTCAGTGCTGAGTTAGAAGTCACCAAACGACTGCAACAAATGATCTTGCCCAAACAATCAGAACTGGATAAAATTAAAGGATTAGAAATAGCTGGATATATGGAACCTGCCGATGAAGTTGGTGGCGACTACTACGACGTGCTAACCCAAAATGATAAGGTAAAAATTAGCATCGGCGATGTTACGGGACATGGTTTAGAAAGTGGCGTATTAATGATTATGGCGCAAACCGCCGTCCGCACTCTCCAACAAATGAACGAGACCGATCCGGTGAAGTTTCTTGATGTGTTAAACCGCACCCTTTATGCCAATATTGAGCGCATCGACTCGTCTAAAAACATGACCTTGGCTTTGTTAGATTATCAAGATAGTAACTTTACCATCAGCGGTCAACATGAAGAAATAATTGTAGTCCGTACTGATGGTAACATCGAACGGATCGATACAACGGAGCTCGGCTTTCCTGTCGGATTAGAGGAAGATATTGCTGATTTTGTTTCCCAAGTTCAAGTGCATCTTAATCCAGGGGATGTAGTAGTGCTTTACACAGATGGAATTACCGAAGCTGTAAATATAAATAACGTGTATTACGGCATAGAAAGATTGTGCCAAGTGACCAAAGAAAATCGCCACAAAACGGCTGAAGAAATTCGACAAGCAGTAATTGATAATCTGCTGCAACATATTGACAAACATAAAGTTTTTGACGACATTACGTTGGTAGTCCTAAAACAGAAATAACGTAAGTGGGTAATTGGTAAATTGTTTGAGCGTCCGACGATCGAAACCGACTTCACGCCCAACAATTTTGGAAAGGGTGCGCGGACTCAGGAAGGTGCGATCGAAAGCTGAGCGCCACGTCTGTGCTAAATTGGGCGATCGGGCGAATTGGTATAATTAAAGGCAACATCAGCGCTTTCATGGGTCAAACGCTGCTTTTACCTGTGTGGAATGTCACGCCTTCTTCCAACGGTCGATCGACTTTAATGCGAATGTCCAGCAGCAATTCGGTTTATGTAGCATCATTAGCAATGTTTGCTCCTCAAAGTCAAGGAGGAGTCGAACAATATCCGACTTTAGAAGAGTGGGAAAATATTTTAAATACCAAAGGTTTAGCGGGGCCGAGAGATTTGGCACCAACTCCGCAAGACGAAAATCCGGTGCAAAAAATTTATGGCCGCTTGGCACGAGTAGCTGAGGGTTCCCAGTGGCAAGCTAAAATTACGGACAATTCGAGAACCGATTATTTAACTGTTCCTAAGCGCGGCGAGTCATTTTCCTATGCTCTGAGCACTACGGATACGGGTACTTTTGGAACTGGTGAAATTCAAAGCGCTAAAATGTTAGCTCGCTATCCCGATACTGCTTATTTTGCTCACGGTAATTACGGCATTCAATACAACTTAACTTTTCCACTTTACAACAAATCTCGTG
The DNA here is from genome assembly GCF_036701555.1 of Microcoleus sp. Pol10D4. NCBI lineage: Bacteria > Bacillati > Cyanobacteriota > Cyanophyceae > Oscillatoriales > Microcoleaceae > Microcoleus > Microcoleus sp. Pol10D4. The sequence continues at coordinate 268 of NZ_JAUBRA010000114.1, read as the reverse complement.
AATCTCAATCTGTTACTATTAAAATGCAAACACCGATTAAAGCAAATACAGAATCGGGGGGATTGATGTTTTACGATCCGCCCGAAAATCGGATATTTTTCCGAGGTACGGTGCCGGTGATGTTTAAGGATGATACGGGCAAGACTTTGACGCGCTACATTCACATCGTGCAGCGCAGGGGACAGCAGGGAGAACCTTTGGTGAATGTGAATATGAAGCCGGGGGAACGCCGTTTGGTGCAGGTGGATTTCTTGTATCCGCCGGATGC
>NZ_JAUBRA010000113.1:0-10050 GCF_036701555.1 Microcoleus sp. Pol10D4 | reverse complement strand
GACTCCCATCCAAATTGCCAACACGATTCAACATATCTATAATCTCATTCTATAGTCTTCTAGCGGGAAGGGAGTATCAACCGCAAGCGCCGGATCAAATCTTTTAAATAAATGCAGCCTCTGTCGTTGGCTTTATCTGGGCTGACGTTTGCTAAAATATATTCTAAGTAAGTAATTTTGGCTTCTTTTTTTAGTTGACCTAGAGTTTCTTTATCGACAATTCGCACTAATCGATGAAAACTAGAAGTTTCATCACTCAACATTTCCTGAAGCAGTCGATTGAGTTCATCATTGTCATCCTCAGTCTGAGCTTTTTCATCAATATAATTTTTTAAACCTTCTTGCAATTCTTGTTGAAAAATATTGGCATTTCCGACAGAAATAGTAACTTTGTGAAACTTGAGCAAGGAATCGCTTCCAGTGCCCAATGGTTCCAAAGTTAGCTTCTTTTTTTGCAAATTGTAATGTTTTTTGTCGAAATCGTATTTGAAGCCCAACTGACTTCCGTTGCCTTTAAAAGAATCTAGAAGACTGGTTAAGCTATTTACAAATTTTTCAATGGCAACATTTTGTCCTAAAATAGATTCTAATTGCTGCCGCAAACACTGTTGAATCTGCGTAATTTGACTGCCAAAAAGCTCCTCAACTTCTGGCGGAAAATTAACCGTAGCAGCATCTGCTTGACGTTCAAAGGAACCCAAGGGTGTCCGCACTTGCATTTTTGCAACATCAGCAGCGATAGCATCAATATCGACGATCAGACGGCGGCGGTCATCTGATATATTAAACGGGTTTTTCGATTGCAAAACTTCTAAAATCTTGTCCAGCAAATCGCCATAGTCCACTGGAACTAAATCGCTGTCATCCAATCTTAAGAGGTTCACCCTGTTAACTCCTTCAAAAAGCTTGAATCCACTCTTTCACATCGTACTCAGTCCAAACCCCATTTACCCAATAAGGATCTGCCTCAACCAATTGTCGCACCTGTGCCTCATCTTCGGCTTCGTAAATTGCAAAAACTTTTGTTAAATCTTTTGTAGGCCCGATCGTACTTAACACACCCGATTCCTTCTGCTTAGCCAATCCCGCTAAATGAGCGTCTCGAAACGGAGCGCGTTTTTCGAGAACATCTTCGCAGTAACTTCCCCACATCACATATTTGGTCACGGTTTTGAGCCTTAGATGAATTTGTTTAAAAGTTATTGTACAATAATAGTAGCAGGATTTGACGAGTTTTTATAGGGTAAAATTGATTAACCGCAGAGGGCGCAGAGGTCGCTGAGGAAGAGAGGGGAAGAAGAGAGAGGTTTGTTAGAGAGAAGGAGGTTACTATGACTTTATTAGACATTCGTCTGCTGACAGTTCATGAATATGACCGGATGACGGAAATTGGTATTTTTGACGAAGATGAACGGGTGGAATTACTAGCAGGACAGATAGTAAAGATGGCAGCAAAGGGAACAGCTCACGGTGCGGCGATTGCGCGCACGAAGATATTATTGGATAACCGTTTAGGAGAACAGATTTTTGTGCGGCTGCAAGACCCGGTTCGGATGAATAATTACTCGCAACCTGAACCGGATATTTCTGTAGTTATACCAGATCCACTTTACTATGAAGACCACCATCCAATTCCTTCAGAAATTTATCTGATTATTGAGGTTGCGGATACTACGCTGAGAACGGATTGTGGGATTAAAGCGAAAATTTATGCTGAGTCGGGAATTACTGATTATTGGGTTTTGGATGTGAATAATCGGCAACTCCACGTTTTTCGAGAACCGAGTCAGGATGGTTATCAAAGTCGGGTGATTCTTGCGGATGGTGATAGTATTTCTCTTTTGCGGTTTCCTGATAGTTCTTTTTTTGTGCGGGAGATGTTGCGGCCGTTAAGTTATTAACTTGTTCAACAAATTTAGGACTCGCTTGGCCGCAGAAACCGGGTTTCTCTGTTAATAGTTGGTTGATGGCGGTACATCTTGGAAGAAACCCGGTTTCTTAGTCTTTGCGTGTAAGAAATCGAGAGAGGGCAGGCACTTTTAGCACCGCCCCTACAATTAGCTTCTCAAACTAACGCCGAATTTCTCAACTAAAACATCCCGCACTTTTTGTTGGGCCGGTTCGACATCGCTTTCGCTCAAAGTTCGATCGCCCGCGCGGTAAACTAACCGAAAAGCCAAACTCCGCTGTCCCGCCGGCACGTTGTCGCCCCGATATTCGTCGAACAGTTCCACGGAATCCAGCAAACTACCCGCCGCCTTTTTCATCGCACTCTGCATCTCAACAACCGGAACTTCAACCGGTGCGAAAAACGCAATGTCTCTGTCTGAAGCGGGGAAACTCGAATAACCCGCGAATTTGCGAGTTAAGTTGCTCGATCGCCCTAATTCACCCAACAGCACCGCTAAATCTAATTGAAACACGTAAACCTGCTCAGGCAAATCCTTTTCCTGCTGCAATTGCGGGTGCAACTGTCCGAAAACTCCTAAATGTTTCCCGTTTAACGATAACGCAGCGGTGCGGCCAGGATGCAAGCGCGTATTAGAGGAATCGCTTTGATATTGCACCGCCAAACCCAACTCCTGAAACACGCTTTCCAAAACCCCCTTAGCCTCAAACCAAGTCAAAGGTCGATCGCGCCCGGACTGCTGCCATTTCCACACAGTTGGATCGCCGCCGATAATCCCCGCAACTGCATCGGCTTCCTTCATTGCATCCCCATCTTTCCAGAAAATGCGGCCGACTTCAAAACCGTTTAGTGCGCCATTTCCCTGTTCCAAATTGTACTGGAAAGCATCAATCAAACCCGACAGCATTTCTGTCCGCAAAGCCGAATACTCCACAAACAACGGATTCGCCAGCACCACCTGATTATCTCCCTCAGTTTTCACCAAAGAATAGTGCATCAACTCGGTCAAACCTGCAGCCCGAAAAGCCGATCGCACATTCCGAATTGCCGCATATTCCGGCGACAGATAACCGGGTTCCGTTTTGCTGGGCAAAGTATCGCAGAAATTGTCATAACCGTGGAGTCGGGCAACTTCTTCAATTAAATCAATTTCCCTTTCTAAATCCCGGTAGCGGTAAGGAGGAACAGTTATCGCAAACACCCGTTCTTTTTCCGTCGGCACAACTTCGCAGCCCAAGGCTATGAGAATGTTTTTTACCTCTTCCGGTTCCAGATATTTAGAACCGCCCGTTTCCGCTCTTTTCAACTGCCCCAAAACCAGATTTACTCGGTCTAAACGCAATTCGAGCGATCGCGAAAAACTCAAATCATCGCCCGAACTCGCCGTTTTCTGCACCGTCGCAGTGCCTCCAGCCAACTCTAAAATTAGAGCTACAGCGCGGTTGCAGGCCGTCGCCAAGGCCGCCTGATTCACCCCCCGTTCGTAGCGGATCGATGCCTCGCTCCGCAGGCCTTGAGCGCGGGCAGAACGGCGAATCGTTGCCTGGTCAAAAATCGCTGCTTCCAAGACTAAATTTTGCGTTCCTTCGTGAACTTCCGTATCTTCACCACCCATTACCCCAGCTAAGGCAACAGGTTTGTCGCTAGCAGTAATTAACAGATTTTGAGCTTGCAAATTGCGGTTTTGTCCGTCCAAAGTTTTGAAGGATTCGCCTGTTTTGGCAAAACGGACGCCGATGCTGATATCTTGAGTACCTGTGAAAGATTGTAGGCGATCGCGATCGAAAGCGTGTAGCGGTTGTCCCCATTCCAGCAAAATGTAATTAGTTACGTCAACTACATTATTAATCGGCCGCACTCCCGCCGCCTGCAACCGCTGCTGCAACCAAGCTGGAGAAGCAGCAATTTTCACACCTTCAATTGCCGTGCCGATGTAAATCGGGCATCCTTGCGGTTCCGATATTTCTACTGCCAAACCAGGACTTTCTTTGCCCTCAATCGCCACACCATTCGCTTCGGGAATTCTCAAACTCGCCCCAGTCAGCGCCGCCACTTCCCGCGCCACGCCCACCATGCTCAAAGCGTCTGCCCGGTTGGCAGTTGCTGTCAAATCTAAAATCACATCGTCTAAGCCCAAAAGTGGGCGAATATCGCTGCCCAATTCGGGATTTTCTAACTCAAAAATGTGAATGCCTGCTGACTCTTTAGATAGTCCCAATTCCGCCAGAGAGCAAATCATTCCTTCGGAAGGAACGCCCCGCAATTTAGCAGGTTTAATCTTTAAATCAATAGTCGATAAATAAGTGCCGACAACAGCGACAGGCACATAAATGTCTGCTCTAGCGTTGGGTGCGCCGCAAACAATATTCAGAGCTTCTGAAGAGCCGACATCCACTTGACAAACTCTCAATTTGTCTGCATTCGGATGCTGTTCGCAGGCGATGATTTTGCCCAAAACTACACCGCTTGCCCACGGGCGGCGGTCTTCAATTTCTTCAACTTCAAAGCCTGCCATTGTCAGAGTTTCGGCTAATTCTTCCGGCGATATTGCCACATCCACCAATTCCTGCAGCCACTTTAGAGAAATACGCATAATTTAGTCAGTAGTTAGTTGTCAGTGCTCTGTAGTTATTAGTCATTAGTCGGCGCCGACGGGCTACGACTTTTGAGTCCCAGAATTTATTCGGGAAAGCTTTTCATAGCATACTAATTTAATTTTGTCAAGACTGTTATGGTACACATCAGCAAAAACGAGGGATCGGCCCAAAGGTAGATGTTTACTGGGGGATGAGTAGCATTCTCATTCAGAGAATGAGGTATGCTAGATACATCTAACAACGCAAAAAGCACTTAAGTTTAGAAAGACTTTACACAAAAAAGCACAACTTTAGCAAGTCTTTAAACTATCTTCAAGGATAATCAACCGAAAAAACTCAAACCAGCGAGATAATCAAAATAGGGAAAAGATATCGGCTTAAAAGACTTAGGTGCAATTCCAATTCGCGATCGAAGGCACGGCTTGCCGAAAACTGATAGATTAGTATGTCTACCAGAAGCAGGAACAGGCTATTTGTGCAGTCGAGCGACGCTGACAAGATCAGAACAACATAGGCAAACTCAATCAATATGAGCTACTGCGTAAATCCGGGCTGTCCCCATCCTCAAAACCCTGCTGACTCTATTCTTCAGTGTCAGACTTGCGGTGCGCGGTTATTGCTGCGCGCTCGCTACCGAGTCATTGAACCGTTAGGACAAGGAGGTTTTGGAGCTACATTTCTGGCAAAAGACATCTCATTGCCCGGTCAACCGAGTTGTGTAGTCAAGCAACTGCGACCCAGTAGTTCGTCGCCGCGAGTTTTAGAAATGGCGCGGGAATTATTCAAGCGAGAGGCAAAAACCCTCGGCCAACTGGGCGACCACCCGCAAGTACCGAGGCTGCTAGACTATTTTGAAACGGAACAGCAATTCTACTTAGTTCAAGAGTATGTTAAAGGCTCGACTTTGAAACAAGAAGTCAAGCACTCAGGCCGTTTCAACGAATCGGATGTTAAAAATTTTCTATTAGAAATTCTGCCAGTAGTGCAATATATCCACAGCCAAGGAGTAATTCACAGAGACATCAAACCCGCAAATATTATTCGCCGAGTTCAAGACAGCCACTTAGTTCTGATTGACTTCGGAGCGGTAAAAGACCAAGTTAGCCAAACAATATTATTAGACCCCGCCGACCAAAGCGCCAACACGAAATTTTCAGTCGGCACATTTAGTTTTGCTCCCCCGGAACAAATGGCGCTGCGGCCGATATTTGCCAGCGACATCTACGCGGTGGGGATGACTTGCTTGTACTTGCTGACAGGAAAATCGCCCAAGGATTTAGATTTTGATGGAGTAACCGGCGAAATTGTTTGGCAGCCCCACGTTCAGGTAAGCCCAAATTTTGCGCGGATTCTCGAAAAAATGCTGAAGCCGATGGTTGGTCACCGCTTCCAATCAGCAGCAGATGTCCTCAGAGCTCTCTCTGGCGAATTTGAAGACCCAAGTCTTGTGGATGGCTTGGCAACTCAATTCAACGGCTCTTCTCGTGCTGTTGAAGAACCGACAATATTTAATGACGAGGGTTCTTCGTGGTCACGCCCTGAGAGCAAAATTAATCAAGATTTACGATCGAACCACACCCGCGCTGGTAGAACTTCCTTCAGCCAATCCGGGAACACGGGGATGCAGCCGAGAGTTTCCCGGACTCTGGCTGAGTCCGGCAGAACTTTCGGAACGGTTGGACCTTCTAGCGGTAATTTAGCAGCGTCAAAGCTATCGAAAGTTGCTCCTAAGTGGGACACCAACAGCGTGCGAGCGGCATATTTTAAAGGCAAGCGTGATTTTGCTGACTGCGAACTGTCGGGTTTGCAACTGCAAAAAGCGCAGTTAGCGGGGGGGAATTTTTATCAGGCTAGGTTGGTGAAGGCAAATTTGCAAGCAGCGGATTTGTCGGGGGCAAATTTGGGTCACGCGAGGTTAATTCATGCGAATTTGCGAGATGCTAATTTGACTGAGGCTTATTGCAGCACTGCCAATTTTGAAGGGGCGGATTTCCGAGGTGCTGACTTGACGGGGGCTTATTTGACTAAGGCAAATTTGCGGGGAGCAAATTTGTGCGGGGCGAATCTTACGAACGCTACAGTTTCTGAGGAACAACTGGCAATGGCCAAGACCAATTGGCTTACTGTTAAGCCGGATGGTAAGCGGAGTTTTGGATTTTAAGCAGTCATGGGGCATGGGGCATGGGGCATGGGGCATGGGGAGTTGTTAGCTGCTACTAATCACCAATCACAACAGTCAACAGTCAACAGTCAACAGTCAACAGTCAACAGTCAACTTCCCACTCCCCCAGTCAGGTGAGTCGTCAGGAGGAAGCTCGATCGCCCCAAAGCCGCCTAAATTAAAAACTAGGAATGGAGGATTCGATCGCACCTAAACATGAAACTGCTCAACCCCCGCACTCGAACGCTTCTGTACACCGGCATCCTGGCGCTGGCCTACTTTGTTACCGGAAAACTCGCAGCGTCGATGCTGGGACTGGTGAAAACCGAACCCTCCCCCGTGTGGCCGCCCGCCGGTATTGCTCTAGCGGCACTGCTACTGCAAGGGCGACGGATGTGGCCGGGAATTGTCCTCGGTTCAGTGCTGTTAAACTCTACCGGCGGTGTACCGTCGGCTGTCATTGCCACATCGGCTTTTAGCGTCACCCTGCAAGCGCTGGCTGGAGAGGCTTTGCTGACTTGGAGCGGATTTTCTACCAAACTCGATCGACTGCGAGATGTTCTGGCTTTGGTAGCGGGCGCTGTCATCGGGTCTACTTTCCTCGGCTCTCTCCTCGGCAACTTGGGTACGTGCATTTTTGGTTGGGCTCAGTGGAGCAATTTCCCTCGGAACTGGTGGACTACGTGGCTCGGAGACGGCATGGGAATTTTGATTGTGACGCCAGTGCTGCTGACTTTAAAGCACGCCGTTAATAATTTTAAATCTCCACTAAAAAACCCCATTATTTCAACTTTTATCGCATTTTTTAACAGAGAGAATAATCAACTACCAATTACTAATCGCAGACACACATTTTCGGCAACTAAAAACCGTTATAATCTTCTATTTTTAATTATTAATTATTCAGAAATAGCGCTGTGGCTGACTCTCTTGCTGAGCGTGAGCTGGCTGTTTTTTTGCTCAAAAACACAAGCGGCGATCGCTCAGTATCCGCTGGAGTATCTGCCTTTTCCTCTGATAGTTTGGGCTGCCCTGCGGTTTCAATCGGCGGGAGCGATTTTTGCTTATTCGATCGTGTCTTACATCGCGATTTGGGGAGCAGTGCAGGGAGGCGGCCCGTTTTTGGCCAAAAGCGATAATCTCAAACAGGCGGTTTTATTTTTACAAGCTTTTACCGGTACGATCGCCCTTGTGGCTCTGATGTTGGCCGCCGCCGTAGCAGAACGCCAGCAAGCGCTGGTGGAGGTGCGCCGCACGGCCGCCATGCTGCGCGATCGCGAAGCTAGTTTAGCCAACGCTCAGCGCATCGCTCACTTGGGAAATTGGGATTTAAATTGCGCCGCCCTCACAGCAACTGACAACTGCGAAGAATCCGCAGAACATCATATATCCAATATCGAATTGCGGTGGTCAAACGAACTTTACCGCCTCTTGGGTTTTGCTCCTGGAACTGTCAAACCGACACCAGAAGTTTTTTTGCAGGCCGTACATCCAGAAGACCGAGAATTGGTGGCGCGATCGCAGCGCCAAGCTATGTTGCAGCGCCAAGCCTATTGCATTAACTACCGAATTGTGCTGGCAGATGGCTCCGAACGCACTGTCTGCGAACAGTCGGCAATTGAGTCAGGGGCGATCGCCGCCACAGTCCAAGACGTTACCGAACGCCACCGCGCGGAAACCGCTTTGCGGGCGTCCTCCGATCGCGATCGCTTGCTCTCAGAAATCGCCCTGCGAATTCGCCAGTCCCTCGACCTAGAAGAAATTCTCAATACTACTGTTGCGGAAGTCCGGCAATTTTTTAAGGCAGACCGCGCTTTCATCGGTATTGTGGATGCGGGCGGGGTACATCTTCCTAGCCCGGTGTACGCTAAGGTTGTTGCCGAGTCTGTGGGTGCCCAATGCCGTTCTCTTTTGGGGTGGGTACTCGCTGACGAAAATCTACTCGAAAACCAGAAAACTTTTTATGCTAACAACCGCGTCCGATCTATCTCCGATACTGCTAGCATTCAACTCAGCGTTCCAATTGCCCAATTGTACAGCGACTATCAAATTCGCGCGACGTTAAATGTGCCGATCTTCCTAGGGGATGAATTGTTCGGGATCTTGGCCGTCAACCAGTGTTCTGGGCCTCGCCAGTGGCAGGAATTTGAAATTGATTTGTTGGAAAAACTCGCTACCCAAGTGGCGATCGCTCTCCAGCAAGCCCAACTTTTGCAGCAGGTAAAAGCTCTCAATGCCAACTTGGAATCTCAAGTGGAGGAACGCACCCACCAACTACAGCAAAAAATGCACGAGTTGCAAGAAAGCAACCGCCTGAAAGACCTATTTTTGCACGCAGTTTCTCACAATCTCCGCACTCCTGTTATGGGAATGTTAATACTGCTGAAAAACTTGCTCAACAAATCGCCGTCTGACTCTCTACAAGATGTTCCGGTTTCTCGATCGATTTTGCAGCGCATCGTTCAGGCCAGCGAACACCAGTTGACGATGGTTAATTCCCTGCTCGACGCTCACGCTAGCGAGGTCAAAGGTATTGTTATCAATACTTTACCGCTGCATTTGCCGTCTTTAGCTTCAGCCATTATTGCCGATTTAGAACCGATGCTGGCAAAAAATCAAGCAACTTTGACTCAGGATATTCCGGCGGATTTGCCACAAGTCAAAGCCGATCGCCAACACTTGCAGCGGGTGCTAGAAAATCTGTTGACTAATGCTATTAAACATAATCCTCCGGGAGTCAATATAACTTTTAAAGCCGAGGTAATTGCAGTTGAAACAGCGCTAAGTTATGAAGAAAATTCCCAGGCTTTAACATCGCCCAATAATCCGCTTGCCCGCTGTATCGCTAACGGGATATCTGCTGCGGGCGATCGTCCTCGGATAGGCGAGACCACCCAGAAAAATCAGGAAACCCTGGCCAAATTCAACCTCGACGGCAGTTGCAAAATGCCCCGCTATCAGGGTCAAATTGGCAATATCGGCAGCAAATTGCCCGGAGTCACCGTAAAAATGGTTCGCTGTACTGTAACAGATAATGGAGTGGGAATCAGCGCCAAACAGCGGGAATCTCTATTTGAACTTTACGTTCAAGACCCTAATAGCCGACAATTAACAGGGCTGGGTTTGGGCTTGTACCTCTCCAAGCAAATTATCAAAGCTCACGGCGGCGAAATTGGCGTCGAAAGCACTCCCGGCGGTGGTTCGACTTTCTGGTTTTTGTTACCTGCTGTCAACTCGGACGAGCCCTCTTTCTCAATTCTTTAATCTCTAATCTAAAATCCGCGCAACCGCTAAGTTTTTCGACTCACAGTCAACAGTCAACAGTCAACAGTCAACAGTCAACAGTCAACAGTCAACAGTCAACAGTCAACAGTCAACAGTCA
>NZ_JAUBRA010000112.1:0-10407 GCF_036701555.1 Microcoleus sp. Pol10D4 | reverse complement strand
GTCTGACTACTTTTTCTTTGAAGCATCTTCTCAAATCCCCTTGACAACTGCCATCCAAGCTTAACTTGTTACGAATGGGGGATTGATGCTTGTCAGCTACAGCAGAATATTGCTGTTAAAAGCCTCTTAGTGGCAACCTCATCTTTTAAATCACGATTCACTGCGCGTTGCCGAACTTCCTTCCTCAACTCTGGCACTTGCGTAATTTTACCCAGAATCGGGTACCGATTCCCAGAGTCGATTTCAGCCCGATCGCACCCCCCATTCGATCGACTCCTTTGTTCGCTATCGCCAGCCCTATTCCCGTCCCTGGGTACACTTCTTGACCGTGCAGGCGATCGAACAACCCAAAAATCCTCTCTTGAAATTTTTCTGCAATACCAATGCCGTTGTCTTCTACCCAAAGATAGATACATTCCTCCTCAGCTTCTGCATAAACTCGCACCTGCGGCTCTATCCCAGGTTCCACGAACTTAATAGCATTGGAGAGCAAGTTAACCAAGACTTGCAGCAGCGTAGCAGGATTGGCCAACACCGTAGGTAGCGGTTCGACAACCGTTATCCGAGCTTGTTTTTGGGCAATTTCAGCCTCTAGTTGCGCGATCGATTGAGCTACAATTAAATGAAGAGAAACTGCTTTTAGTGGTAAGTTAGCTTTGCTGAGGCGGCTGTACTCTAGCAAATTTTCGATTAAAGTATTCATCAGACTTGCAGCATCATTAATCCGAGACAAGTAATCCTGTGCGGTAGTATCCAACTCGCTGGCTTTATCTTTAAGCAACATTTCAGCAAAAAACAAAATTCCCCGCAGAGGAGCGCGCAAGTCGTGAGAAACTGAATAGGTAAACGATTCGAGCTGTGCGTTAACTTCTTCTAACTCAGCAGTACGCTCTCTCACCCGCTCTTCCAAAGTTTCATTAAATTCCCGCAAAGCAAGTTCAGCCTGCTTGATCTCAGTAATATCTTCAACCAATCCCTCAATTGTACTTTCACCTTCTGCGCTGTAGAGATATTGAGTAAACCGAATCCATTTTACTCGACCGTCTGCCAAAGGAAATGTAATTTCGATATTTTGAGACCAAGACTTCCCTGAATCTAGGGGTTGGACAAACAATTGCTGGAGATAAATCCCTTGGACATCTGCTAAATTGCTGGTATCAAACAAGCGCAAAAAAGCTTGATTGCTTTCCAAAAGCTGCCCCTCGGAACTCGCTCGAAAAACTCCGACATTTAAGCGTTCTAGCAGAGAATGAAGTTGGTTTTCCAGTCGAGCAACTCGTTCCCAGGCTGCAACTCGATCGAGCACTGCACGAACAGCAACGCAAAGGCGGACGTAGTGCTTCGGCGACTTGATAATGTAGTCGTCCAATCCTGATTTCATCGCCTCTACAGCAATTTCTTCATTGCCAGTATTCGTAAACATTACAATCGGGCATTCTGGATAACTGGCTTTGATAGTTTTCAGCACATCTAAACCGTTTGTCCAGCGTAGCTGGTAATCGGTAATTACCAGATGGAATCCCCCTCGTTTCAGTGCTTCCTCGAATAATCTATCGTCTGAAATTTCCGTTATTTGCAATTGCGGCAATTGCCGCTCTAACTCGCGTTTGACGAGCAGCCTATCTGTTGGGTTGTCGTCAATTACTAGAATGTGTACCACTTTAACAACTTATAATTTGGCTGTTAGCTAGAGTCCCGATCAATCACTCCTAATAAAAATCTGGGAGGTTGCCCTTTAAAAAAATGACGGGATTCCTCACTAAAAACTTAATTCACTCGTTACCAGGAACAGCCTGGTAACGAGGAAACAAGCAATAAAAACCGATAAACAGCCACTACAAACCACTAAATTCTCTCGGTTCCGGTAGTTCGGTATAGTTGAGCCAATACTCCCTAAAACTCTGCATCATTTCTAATAAAGAAGCAAACCCGAATGGTTTGACTAAATAAGAATTTACCCCTAAATCGTAAGCTCGCTTGACATCAAGTGTTTGCCTAGAAGAAGTAAGCATAACCACCGGCAAGCGTTTTAGTTCCGGCTGCTGCCTCAGCCAAACCAGAACTTCGTGACCGGACCGCCTGGGCAATTTCAAATCTAGTAAAATTATCGCAGGTAAAGGATAGCGATCGCGATCGCTGTACTCTCCGTCACCATTTAAATAAAAAACCGCTGCATCTCCATCTCGGACAATTTGCAGCGAAGTATTAGCAAAAGTCTCATTCCGAAATGCCCGCTGCATCAACAAAACATCAACGGGGTTATCTTCCACCAGTAAAATTGTCTGCGTTTGCGTCATGCTTCCTCAGTTGTATCCAAAATCGACTGCCTTGTCCTAATTGAGATTCCACTCCAACTTGACCGCCCATGCGATCGACTCCTTTTTTTACAATAGCTAATCCTATACCAGTTCCGGGGTAAGATTCGATACCGTGCAGCCGTTCAAAAACCCGAAAGATCCGTTTTTGATGTTCTAGAGCAATACCGATGCCGTTGTCTTCTACCCACAGACGGATGATGGGGACTGGCAATAGAGGGCTGGCCATAAGTAACTGGGAATTTTCCCACTGTCCCACAGTTTGCCTTTCCAATTCTCCCGCTGTATCCGTGTCTGTCTCTCCCTCTTGAGGCAGCTCAAGTTCCTCGGCCCATATCTGCAATTGGGGGGATGCGCCTTCCACAAATTTTATAGCATTGGTTAGCAGATTGGCGATTACTTGAACTAAAGTAACGCGGTGGGCAATTACCGCAGGCAATTGTGATTGAACACTGATTTGAGCGTGCCTGGATTTAGCGTCAGCTTTTACCATAGCAATTGCCTCGGCCACAACAGATTCTAAGTCTAAAACTTGCAGCGATAAATTAGTGCGGCTCAGGTGGCTGTAAGCTAGCAAATCTTGGATTAATTCTTCTAGTTGTTGCCCAGAATTAACAATTTGCTGGGCGTATTCTTTACCCAGTTCGTCGAGGATGTCACGGTAATCTTCTAATAAAGCTTCAGCTAATCCCTGCATTCCCCGCAGGGGAGCACGCAAATCGTGGGCAACGGTATAGGTGAAAGCTTCTAATTCTTCGTTAGCTGCTTGAAGTTGATTGGTGCGGAGTTCCACTCGCCGTTCTAAGGTAGCGTTGAGCATCCGAATTTCGGCTTCTGCTTGTTTGCGCGCAGTTACGTCAATGGCGGTACTAATTACTAAACTTCTGCCGTCAGAAAGCTGGCCTAAAGGCGCGGAATAAAAGTCCCAAATTCGGCTTTCGCCACTGGCTGTGGCAATCATATATTCGCCTTCAGAAATGCGCGCGTTTAATTGGTGCAGTCGATCGATATCTGCTTGCACTAGGGATTTGCGGCTGTGGTAAGCTTTTTCTGTCCAATCTTCAATTGTGGGAATTTCGGAATATTCATAGCCTGAGAGTTCAGTCCAAGCGCAGTTAATTTGCAAAACTTCTCCGTTTTCAGCGTGCAGCATAATTGGCAGCGGTGCGTTGAGAATGGCGAGGCGGAAACGTTCTTCCGTTAATTGTAGGGAGTGGCGATCTTGTTCTAGCTGTTCTAACAGTTGATTTTGCTTGATTTCGGCATTGTCGCGCAAAGTTCGATCGCGCTTCACCAAATAGTAAACCAACACCATCAACAAGAAATTTAGTAAAGCAGCAACGGTAAAAGTCAGGATTGTCAAATTAGCACTCGTTTGAGATTCTCGGGCGCGCTGCTGCAATAGCTGAGTTTCTTCCGCAGTCATGGCGGCTATCTGCTGCCGAATGTCGCCCATGATTTGCTTTCCCCTACCGGATTTTACTTGCTGCAGGGCTGCTGCTAAGTTTTGTTGGCGTCGCAGATTGATGGTTCCTTCAAGTTCGGCTAATTTAGAGTCGATCGCAATTTTCAAGTTGCGAATGCGCTGTTGCTGCAGGTTGTTGTCAGCGGTTAGCTGCTGCAATCCGACTACTTGTTGGTTGATGCGGGCGATCGCGCTGTGATACGGTTCTAAATAACGTTCTTCTCCCGTCAGCAAATAACCGCGCTGTCCGGTTTCAGCATCTTTTAATGTGGAAAGCGTGGCTTCGAGTTCGGTTAAAACTCGGTGAGTGTGGCTCACCAAGCGTTCGTTTTCGACTAACTTGAGAGTATTGCGGTAGGAAGTTGCCGCATTGAAAATTAGCAGCGCCACTACCATTCCGATACCTGCTGTGATTTGGGGAGTCAGTGATTGTTTCATGAAATACTCGGCGCGCGAGTCCTGCTTTTTTTTATTTTAGCTGGATTAAGACTACCCGAGTTTTTGGCGCGCTCAGAGACGGCGACTAAAGCCTATAAATTTAAGGTTCAAATGTGCGATCAATCTTGTGTTTAGTTTAGCCTCGCTCTTCCTCGCATCCGCCTTAAGTCGGAGATGGCATAAATCGCTCTCTTGCGTCTCGTGATTCAGGCAGGCACCAGACAATCTAGGATAACCTGCAAAGCTTAATTCACCTTTTTTTGTATCGAGTTTTGTATCGTTCCTGTTCCTTGGGCAGTTTCAAATTGCGGCGCAAATAAAAGAATTTTTACCTATTGACTCCAGTTGATTTTTGGGGTATATTTTAGATAATGGTAGTGGTGACATAAATTTTAATTTTGCTAATATTCCCATTATTAAATAATACATTATCAAAATAGCCAAGTCAAGCTTTTTACCCCAAAAAAAAGGCGATTTTTTAATATTTTATTTAAAAAATATTTTTTTTTGGAGGCAGGGAGAAATTCACAGAGGCGATGACGCGGGTGAATAGTATCAGAAATCAGAAATGCGATCGATCGGGTAATTGGGGAGAATGAATGAGTTGAAATTAGTTTAACATCGGAATTATATCTTTTTGCGAGCGAGCGTCTCGATCGCACTCGCAAAGAGACACTCGTCCTGCACTGAGAAAATTAACTGAGAAAATTATGATTCCGAGTGCAGTGCCGCAACAATATAATTACACAATCGCAGCCGCTGCTTTCATCGCGAAAATGCGATCAATCGCATCCTCAACAACCTTATCAGGCGTAGAAGCACCCGAAGTCACACCCACCACAATTTTACCATCCGGTAGCCAACCTTCAGCTACGACCAAATCTGCCCCCAAAGGCTTGTGTTCGATCCGATTTCCCGGTAAAATGCGCTCTGCACAATCAATGTGATAAGAAGGAACAGTTTTGTCGATCGCAATTTCCTGCAAATGCGTAGTATTAGAAGAATTAAAACCCCCAATCACCAGCATCAAATCCAGCTTTTCCTCAACCAAACTCAACATAGCATCTTGCCGTTCCTGAGTCGCATCGCAGATAGTATTAAAACTCAGAAAATGCTCGCTCAAATTCTCCGGCCCGAACTTCCGCATCATCGTTTTTTCAAACAATTTGCCAATATTCTCCGTCTCAGTTTTGAGCATAGTAGTTTGGTTAGCAATCCCCACCATTTCTAAATCCCGATCCGGGTCAAAACCAGCAGAATAAGCCTTACTAAACTTAGCCAGAAACTCAGCGCGATCGCCCCCATGCAAGATATAATTGCTGACATATTCAGCTTCTTGCCAATTCAGGACAATCAAATACTTATCAGCAAAAGAACTCGTAGCAACAGTTTCCTCATGCTTGTACTGACCGTGAATAATCGAAGTATAATCCTTTTTTTTGTGCTTTTCAACAGTATTCCAAACCTTAGAAACCCAAGGACAAGTAGTATCAACAATCTTGCAGCCCTTATCATTAAGCAACTGCATTTCTTGGACACTCGCCCCAAAAGCCGGTAAAATTACCACATCGCCGCTATCGACAACCGAAAAATCTTTCTGCCCATTCTCAACAGCAATAAAACCAACTTCCATATCCCGCAAATGCTGATTGACAGACGGATTATGAATAATCTCATTAGTAATCCAAATCCGTTCGGTTGGGAAATGCTGGCGAGTCTCGTAAGCAATAGCTACAGCGCGTTCCACCCCCCAGCAAAAACCAAAAGCCTGAGCCAGTCGGATCGTGACTGCGCCGCGTTCGAGTCTGTAATTATTGTCGCGAATTTGCTGGATCAGACTGCTTTGATAAGCCGTCTGCATTACCCCAGCTACCTCAGCTTCGTGTCCGAAACCCTTGCGGTGGTAGTTTTCCGACTGTTGGAGCGATCGTTTAAAAGCTTTAGTATCCATGCGGTATCGAGTTGAAATCTAGGTTAATTACCTTTGATTTTAGAATGCGTGGGGTGCGATCGGGCTTATTGGCTCAGTAGCGAAGAGGGGATATGCTATTTATACGATCGACACATGAGAGGGAAGAAGGAATGAATCGCGAAGACGCGGTTCGTTAAAAAAAAACTTAAAAAAGCAGAGAGACCCAGATAGCTGAGTCTCTGCACGATCTAACTTATTCAAAAAATCAGCTTTACACCTTCTTCGGCGCAAAAGGAGAACTCGATTCAAACGAACTGAAACCGCCGGCAAAATCCTCACCGTAAGCTTCTTCCCCGTGCTGACCAATATCCAAACCTTGGTCTTCAGCAGATGACGGCACTCGCAGTTCCATAAACTGTTCCAAAATTTTCAGGATCACAAAAGTGCCGACAGCCGCAAACACGTAAGTAGCTAGAACGCCTACAAACTGGGTGACGATTAGCCCCGGATTCCCGGCAAACAGCCCGTCATTTCCGGCAGCGTTCACCGCTTTAGTCGCAAACACACCAGTCAGTATCGCACCCACAGTTCCGCCTAAGCCGTGAATCGGGAAGGTATCCAAAGAGTCGTCAAATCCCAGCTTAGCCCGGAAACTAACGGCAAAGAAGCAGCAAACCGAAGTGATCGATCCGATCAAAAGCGCCCCCACTGGCAGCACGAATCCAGCCGCAGGTGTGATGCCCACCAATCCCGCTAGGAAACCGCTAGCAATTCCCACTGCTGTCGGTTTGCCTCTGAGCACCCATTCCAGGATTGTCCAAGTTAAACCGCCTGCTGCTGTTGAAATCATTGTGGTGACAAAAGCCACTGTTGCTAAAGAACCAGAACCCAAAGCACTACCACCGTTGAAGCCAAACCAGCCGAACCACAGCAGCCCAATTCCCAGCAAGACGTAGGGTACGTTGTGGGGGGTGTGGGGCTTGTTCAAATGGTCTTTGCGCGGTCCGATTACCCAAGCTGCGACAACGGCAGACACACCGGAACTGATGTGCACGACTGTGCCGCCGGCAAAGTCTAAAGCTCCCATCGCCCCCAGCCAGCCTCTACCCCAAACCCAGTGGGCTAAAGGAGAGTAAATGAAGGTAGACCACAGCAGTACGAACCAGAAATAGGTTTTAAATGTTACCCGTTCGACGATCGCCCCTGAAATCAAGGCCGGAGTGATGATGGCGAACATCATCTGGTAAACCATGAAGACTTGGTGGGGTATGGTCGGTGCGTAGCCGATCGGATCTGGTTTGTCGGCCGTGACGTTGTTCAAGAACATCCAGTCGAAACCGCCGATGAAGGTTTCGATCCCTTTCCCAAAGCCTTCGGACGCTGGAGTCGAAACGTCAAAGGCCAAACTGTAGCCCCACAGCGTCCAGGTGACGCCGATCAGTCCCATCATGACTAAGCTCATCATCATGGTGTTGAGGACGTTGCGCGATCGCACCAGTCCCCCGTAGAAAAACGCCAGCCCCGGTGTCATTAGTAATACCAGTGCTGCGGAAACCAACATCCAGGCCGTATCGCCGGTGTCGATCGGATTCGGCACCACTGCAGCAGCAGTACCAGCAGCATCTTGAGCTAAGGCATTGTCCGTTAGCGGTACGCTTAACAGCCACAGCGCGATGATGCCGATCGTTAAACTTTTTTTGATCACGTTAGTTGTACCTTCTCATACTCAGCAATTTTTAAGGAAGACCCAGCCGATTTTAGATGCGAGGATTTTAGATGCAATAGTTATTTGGTTTTAAGTCCGTGTTTTAGCGGAACAAATCTTCAATAGATAATTCCCCAATCCTCAACCTCCCGACTTTGTATAGCCGGACCCATCTAAATTCGTCAACTATCAATCCAATGGTCTATGCCTTTTGGATTCCACCATTTGTACAAACAGTTATTCTGTATCACCTTATACTAAATAGCTAACTATCATATTTCTTAATGTATCAGTCGCTACTTGACATAGCCAGTGACAACACAGTAATCGGAAAGGGGGAGAGTTGGGGAGAATATGACTTCATCCTTTATTTTTCTAACTAAGGACTAATGACTAATGACTAATGACTCATAACTAATGACTAATGACTAATGACTCATGACTCATTTTTCAACTGCATCTGATCGAATAGTTGGAGAGCCGATCGCCAAACCAGATAACCTTGATCGTTAAGGTGCAAGCCGTCTGTGCTGAGTTCAGTTGGCAAATTGCCGTCAGCATCCGCAAACAGCGGGTACAAATCCAGATACAAAACATTTTCCGAACTAGCAATTTCTTTCAGCCGTCGATTTATTGACCTAATCCGACTGTTAGGAATCGCCAACAGCCGATCGCGATTTTCCCAAGTAGCTTGTTCCCCGCTGTGCGGCAAAATCGACTGAACAACCACTTGTGCTTTGGGGTGAGCCCACCGCAAATCGCGAATTATCTGCCGCTGGTTGTCCAAAATCCCTTCGTCGCTGGCCCCCCGCAACAAATCGTTAATCCCAATCATCACAAACACTGTATCCGGCGCAGTGCGATCGAACAACTGCAACCGCTTCAGCAAACCCAGGGAAGTCTCCCCCGAAATCCCTTGATTCAGCCAAATTCGATCAACTGGTAACAACTTGGTCGGAAACCACATACTCAGAGAATCCCCAGCCAAAACACTCAGTCTTGAGGGTCGATTCGCCGCCGCCGCCTCAGCTTCGCGACCCAACTGCGTCACCCACTGCTGGTAAGTCCATTTATGTCGCGGCCCGGGAACGGGCACGTCTAGCACTGCCTTTGCAGAGATCGCCGGTTGGTCAATTTGTTCCTGGGCCGCTTCTGCCGTCACCGCATCATTCGCCTGGAAGCTTTCTGTCAACTTGTTTCCCCGCAGCAGTAGTTGAGCGACTGTAAGTATCAGTACCCCGTTCGTCACCAAAGATAGCAAAGCCCAAACCGGAACAGTTTTTGATCGGCTAACTTCCATCCCTAAGAGGGATTTATGAGTTCTACTTCTGCTACCTCCTCCAAACTTCTCCATAAACTCAAGCTATTTGCAGCCATCACACCGAATAATTTGCACTCATTGCTGCATCAAATTTTACCGCTCAATTAAAGCCTCAATTCTTGTAATAATCAAGCACTGTGCTGTGTTGGGCAAGGGCGGCGATGCAGAACTTTGCTTTTTGGCACTACTTTACCATAAAAAATCTGCCTACCAAACTTTCTTGCACATAAATCGGACTTGTCCAACCCGCAGACGGGGACATAAATATATCTAAAACTTACCGAAATTACCCATTTCTGATGCTAAAATCCAAAAATGAAAAAATTAACTATAACTGAAGCAGCCAAACTTAAAGGTGTGAGCGCTTCCACCTTGCGAAGATGGGAAGCCGAAGGCAAGCTAATACCCGAACGCACGGCTAATGGTCACAGACGCTATGACCTAGCTCATCTTCTCGGCTTAAAACCCAACGGCGCTTTAACCATTGCTTACGCTCGGGTTAGCAGTCACAACCAAAAAGATGATTTAGACAGACAAAAACAAGTTTTGGAATTGTTTTGTGCATCTCAGGGGTGGCAATTCCAAATCATTGAGGATGTAGGTTCTGGGGTTAATTACAGTAAGCGGGGTTTACAACATCTAATTCGGGCGATCGCAGACAATCAAGTCGAAAGGTTGGTATTAACTCACAAAGACAGACTGCTGAGATTTGGTTCTGAACTAATTTTTAATTTGTGCGAACACTTTGGGACAGAGGTAGTGATTATAAATCAAACCGAAAATACTAGCTGTGACGAGGATTTAGCTAAAGATATACTAGAAATAATCACTGTTGTCTCCGCCCGCCTTGATGGCAGCACGAATCCCAATAACAAGCGCGTCGTTGAAGAACTTAAAGCCATTGCCGGTAAACTCTAATCAATACACCAGCTTGCAAAGTTCGTTAGTTACAGATTCTCAATTACCAATTACCAATTACCGACGCACATCTCATGCAATCGGAAACTACTATATAGCAAAACCATTTGATTTGTAAACAATCGATTCAATGATCGCCAGCGTTTCAGGTGGTTCTACATTCATGACTCAAATAGACTTGCTATATTTAAGGCGTTGCATAATAGCGGGATGATTTTGATTTTTTTCTCTGATTGGTTCTGGTAGACCGTCCGTTGTAAGTAGCTAGACAAAATTAATTACATAGTTTTCTCCAAATTCTTTCAGGATTTTTTCCACAGAGGTAACAAAAGT
>NZ_JAUBRA010000111.1:0-10911 GCF_036701555.1 Microcoleus sp. Pol10D4 | reverse complement strand
GCTGCCTATCTTTTTTTAGCACACATTGGCTCAATCCTCACCACCTCTCGGTTTCAGGCTGGTTGTCACCCCCCCAGAGCAAAATAAAATTAACAGTTCTAGAGTTGCAGTACATGAAACCGTCCACATCAACCTGATTACAAACGCGTGAGAACAGCCTTCAATTAAGGTCAAGTAGTGACGGCTAGCAATATCGCAAAGCGCATCCATATCGCAGGAACGACCTACGAAGTAAATCGTCAAAATTGCTTTAGTTTTTGAAGTTATTTTAGCTTCGACTTGAGCCTGGTCAATATTCATGGCGACGGCATCTACATCCGCCAGTATCGGTATGGCGCCTGCGTGAATAATCGCATTAACTCTGGGGCACAAAAAGTCATCGGAGAGTAATAACTTCATCCCCCGGTTGTAACGAAGCACGGAGGATGCTTAAGTGCAGTGCCACCATACAGGAATTGACTGCAATTGCGTGCTGGGAACCCTTGTAACCTTTGAAGTCATTGTCAAAACTCATGACTTTAGGGCCTATACCCAACCCACCTGTTTTCATGGTTGCCACCATTTCTTGAATTTCAGCATCTTCGATCGCCGAAAACCAAAAAACGGTCTTTTGAACGAATAGCATTGTTGTTCATGTTGCTAGTCTTACTCAGTAAGTAGAGTCGATCAATTGTAAGTTTTAATTAATGCAAGCTCTTGCCCGCATTTTTTGGGTTAAAATACTTTCCTGACTAACAAAATCTACTCCTTATAAACTTTTTGTAAACTGTCGCACATCTATCCCGCTATAGATTTTACAGCTAAGTTATACGATTTTAGATTTTAGCATTAGGAATGACTGATTTCCGTCTGGTTTGAAGCTGGCCTGTAGTTAGATTTTGTTTTTAACTCGTATCAAAATTAGGTAAATTTTGCAGAAGTAAAATGTAACTCCCCTGTAATTGATGCAGGTTCAGCAACATTCTGCGATCGCACGAATCAACCCTCCTTGCCAAAATCCGCTACAGTCTAGGCAGGCGAATCTTATTTAAAATATCTTGCAGTCGTTCTGACACGCCGCCCAATTGTTCTGACAAAGCTACAAGTTTGCCGTAAGCTTCAACTAAACGATCGCCCTCAACATAAACTTCTGGAGTAGGATAATTCTTCATCGCTTCCAGCATTGTAATCTCGTTATCATTAGTTGCCGACAGCACCAAGGCTGATCTCAAAGCTTCTCGGTTTGCATTCCCAGAAGGAGTGCGAATTACCTGACCCACCTCATCGAGAATTATTTCCCCAACCTTGCTGTTAAGCGTCCGATCCAAAAAGCTTTGACTGACTTTTACTGGTCTCGTCAGACTGTTGCGAACCGCTTCTGGGTCTTTTTTTGCATTTCCCAGCAGCATTTCTAACGCGGGCGACATTTGCCCAGTTTCTGCAAAAATTTCTAATTCGCTGACGGGTAAAGTCATTCGGATCGCACTGTATTTGAGCACTACCTTTTCGGCAGCCGCCGCAGCATTGCTGTAAAATGCAATTCCCGCCCCGGCTGCTAAAAATAACGTCCACCGCCCTTGGAAAAATGATCGACCCATAGTAAAATCTTCTAACATCTTTTTCTACTTCGACTTTGACACATCTCATTAGTTACTGCACAGGCTAAGGTCTTCGGGAAATGCCAAATTATTCGATCGCCCCAGCACTTATACCATTTTAGATTTTAGATTTTAGATTTTAGATTTGCGAATGACTGATGGCGATCGTGGTTTCCAGCATCGGCCTAGAGTTGCATGATTTTTGGGAACTGGTATTACCTATATCGGATGCTAGGCAAAAAACTCGGTTCAGGGCGCTGCTACGGGCCTCTCTGTACGCGGTGCACACCCTACTGATAACACTCAACCATTCAGTTTGGCGACTGCGATTCAACCGTCAACCGTCAACCGTCAACCGTCAACAATCACCGACAGTGCAACCTGAATTGATAGGATTCTCTCTCCCAAGCTCCCGATCATAGCAAAATGCCTAACGCCAGCTCTTCTATCAGTGAAGGCTGGCGCTGGGCTTAAATTTATTTTATATATTTAGGGTCTTTATGAAAGCTGACCCCAATTGAAGGAATGACAAGCGGTTTATGATTAGGGCCTTTAAATTTGCTGACCCCAATTGAAGCCACATCATTATCATTACAGGGATCGCTGGCAAACCAGGATTTCATAATAATTTCTTTATATTTATAACTTTTCCTTGCCTCAGATAGATTTTTGTCTCGATTTGTAAATTTTTGTTACTTCGACTTCGGGACTCGGCCCCCGGCGCGCTGCTCCCAGCGAAACAGGAACACCATCAGGGCCACCACTCCGACTTGGAGGGCAAAATTAGGCAAAGCAGAGCCAATTTCCCGGCCAGAGGCAATTTTAGCGAGGAAAACCAAGCCGCCGATAAAGCCCGAAGCGCCACAAGCTACGTAAACAAACTGTCGCAGAGGCCGGTAGGGAGTGGCCATTTCTGCAGTTAAACGCTCGTATTGTTGGCGGCTGAGGTTGCGGGGGTTTTTTGGGATGTTTGTACGATCGTCCGAATTGGGGGCTGGCATAGATTTAGAAAATGAGTAAATTAGGATTGGGCCACAAAAACCCGATTTTTACCAAAAATCCTCTGACTGAGGTGGCCAATACGGTCTAAAAACCTGGTTTTTGGTACTGTGGGCGCAAGTCGAGTGAATATTAGACTACAACAAATACCTCACAACTGCCAAAATAAATCACCGCTGAATCCAAAGCACAACTGTCTGCAAACAGCCGACAAAAACGCCCAAAATCCCTCCTAAATTTACAATTCCCTGCAACTCGCTTTTGACAATTCCCTGAATTGCTAACTCCAACTCTTCAGGAGAAGTACCTTTCACTCGATCGACAATCACCTGGTCAATATTCAAAATCGGGATAGCCTGAGCTACAATATTTTCTAAATCCCGCTCTAAATAACGCTCTAAAACCAAAGCCAGTTCTTGGCTGACAATTCCGAGGGAAGCGTTCATCACCGCTGAAGTCTGCAATCGATTGAGAAGCAACCGCGAAATATTTTCCCAGTCAATAGATTTGGTCAACCCCTCAAGTACGTCTGTACCCCGCTGTTGAACGTAGCTGCGAACACTGTCGCGCATAGTTTTTCGCAACTGTCTCACAGTCGAAACAGGTAAATTTTGCATCGACAAATTTTGCAGCCATTCCTGAATTCGCCCACGAATTCCCAAAGAAATAGTTAACTCTGCTAAGCGCTGATTTGTGGCTTCTCTGTCATCCAGACAAAAAGTCCGCAGCCGAGTTAAAGTGTTCCGCAAACCAAACAAATTTGCTACTACCCAATAAGTGCCACTGGTTTTTTCTCGAAACCCTTCATCGATGATCGAAATATTGCGATCCGTCAAAAAGTCAATTAAAGCCTGACGCAGAACTTCCGGTGGTATTACTACCTGCAACAACCACTCAGCAAGCTGAGCTGCCTGAGATTCCGTAAGCTGAATCTCCAGCAAAACTTGATCAAAAATTTGATTAAGCTGAGCTTCTAAAAAATCTTCCCGGCGCGCCAGAACTTTGAGAATTCGCGGCACAGATTCCCCCAGCAAATCTCGCAGAATGTTAGCGAGAATTTTAGCCGTTTTTTGCTCTGCGTCTGCTTTTACCTGATCCAGCGCCAACTGCAACAACCAGAGAATCACCGACTGCATCCGCTCGGTTTGCAGGAGGCGGCGCGCCAAGTTTTGCAGTTCCTGTGGCGTCAGCAGCGAACCCATAATTGTGTCGGAAATTCGCTTTGCTAAACGCTCTTGGTTGCGGGGGATCAAGCCTGGAGTGAAAGGCAACTTCCGCCCTTTGATGTAAATAGCTCGATACGGGCGGAACAGCATTTTGATAGCTATATCGTTAGTGAAATAGCCAATAATTCCTCCCACTACAGGTGGGGCCAACAACAGCCAAATGTCAGACGGATTCATCAATAATTGGGAATTGGGAATTGTTGATTGTTGACTATTAACTGTTAACTGTTGACTGTTGACAACGGACAACTGACAACTGACAACAGTCAACTGACTAATACCAATACTCCCATCATAGCTCCGGCAATCGGGTAGTGGGTGGCGGTGGCAAATCCGGCTTTGTTGGCGATCGCGACTTGCTCCTGGCCGATCGGGAATTTTTCTAAACTAGGATTAATGTAAGCATATTCTTGAGTCATGCCAAATTGCTGAGCAATGGGCACTACAAGAGTGTCTAGATAAAACTGCTGAAAGCTCCGCATTAGGGAATTGCTGGGGCGGTGGAGGTCGAGAATAGCTGCTTTGGCACCGGGTTTGAGGACGCGGTGCAATTCCTGAAGACTGCGGGGGATGTCAGTCACGTTACGCAGGCCGTAACCCATTGTGGCGCAGTCGAAGTAATTGTCAGCAAAAGGCAAGTCTAGGGCGTCAGCTTCTACCCAGGAAATGGGACTGCCAGGGGTAAGAAAAGGTCGATCGCGCCTGGCCGCCACGGCCAATTGTTCGGCGGAAAAATCTACTCCAAATACGCAACCGGTCGGTCCTGCTTGTTTGGCCAGCAACAAAGCTAGATCCCCGCTACCGCAGCACAAATCTAAACAAGTATTTCCGGGGCCCGCACTGCTCCATTTCACCGTCATTTGCTTCCAAATCCGGTGCTGCCCAAAGCTCAACCAGTCGTTCAATTGGTTGTAAACTGGTGCAATTCGATTAAATATAGTTTTAATTTCTTCGGCGTTATTAGTCATTAGTCATTGGTCATTGGTAATTGGTGATTGGTCATTGGTAATTGGTGATTCGTGATTTGTCAGCCGGAAAGAATAATTAATCCGTCCATTCATGTCATGCTGTCGCCAGTCATTAATGCTTTTTTATTTGTTAGCAATCGGTAATCTTTTCTCTAGAATCATTGGTTTGCTATCATTTTCGACTCAAGACTGAGAGCCGACTGATGACTAAGGACTAATGACTGATGACTGATGACTAATGACTAATGACTAATGACCCTGAAAACTCGTCAATACCAGAGCAACTTCTTGAGCGGCGAGGTGAACTGTTGTGAGTTCGTCGGGGCGCAGGGAACAAGGTTGCTTCCACTGCATGGAAATCAGGGCGATCGATCGACCTTTGTGACTCACCGGGATGCTCAGGTGAGCTTGAATGCCGGATTTCTGATAGTGCGGCAGACTCGCTAGGTTGGTGTCGAGTCCAATATTCACAACACCCTGAATAGTTTGAGAGGTAATTGCTTCTCGAACCAGAGGGTCATCCGCCAGCCAATTTTCCACAGTTGAACCCGTGGTGTGACAGCCTTGGACTGGGATTAAAACATTTCCTTCCACCAGTTGCAAAATGCAAGAGTCCGCCAAAAAATTATCACTTATAGCAGTAGCAATTGGATCTAAACTTGCTTCCAAACTCGGATAATCCACAGCCGTTTGCATGATTGTTGCTAACAGTTGTATTTGATTTTGAGCGCGATCCAATTCCTCAGTCCGCTGCTTGAGAATTTCATAAGTCTCGGCCGCCTTTTGCACCACCATTTTCAGTTCGTTCGGGTCCCAAGGCTTGGTGATATACTTGTAAACCTGTCCTGAGTTAATGGCATCCACCAAGTCTTCAATATCCGTAAAACCAGTCAAGATAATTCTGACCGTATTCGGAAACTGGGGCACGGTTTTGCTCAAAAACTCCGTTCCCTTCATTTCGGGCATCCGCTGGTCGGAAATGATTACGGCGACCTCGCCTTCGATGCCGAGGACTTCCAAGGCGCGAATTCCGCTCTCAGCTTTGAGAACGTTAAAATCTCGTCGGAAAGTGCGGTAGAGTAAATCCAGATTGTCTGGTTCGTCGTCTACTACCAGCATTTTGGGCTTTTTCGGTCTGTGTAGGGTCATGAGCTGGCGTTTAATTTGATCTAGCTCTGAAATGGCATTATCCATAACAATACGATAAACTCCCCTTCTTGACACTCCCCACGCATAGAATGCGGGGGATTCTTCTCTCACAGGCTCGACTCTAGACCGATATTACTATCGATCCCCGATAGAACGCCTCCAGAAGCAGTTTTACTCACGAGCTGCCCGACCGCAAGGATACCTCTGTCTCTAATTACTTGTGCTGCTGCTGTATCGCGATCAGTGGTGTACCCGCACGACTGACAACTATGGATTCTGACATCCAAGGTTTTCTTACCAGTATGGGTTCCACATTGGGGGCAAATTTGACTCGTATAGTTTTTATCAACACGAGCAAAATACACCCCGCGCTTCCAACACACATGAGACAGAATCGAGAAGAATTGACTATAGGCTGCATCGAGAGTATGTTTACCGAACATCCCCTTTGCCCAAGCCTTAAAATTGATATCCTCAACGAATATCATTCCTGCTTGGTCACATAATCGATGAGCTAATTTATAGTGCCAATCCTTTCTGGTATCACTGATTTTTTGATAAATTCTAGCAATCTTTTTCTGGAGATTAAGCCAATTATTAGACCCTTTTCTTTGATGCTTTAATCTTCGCTGCAGTGATTTCAACTCGCGGTGAAGTGCCTGAAAAAATCTCGGTCTGTTGACTAATTCTCCATCTGAAGTTGCGAGGTATTTGTCAAGCCCAATATCTACCCCTAATGGATGTCCTGACGATGGGCGAGCGGGCAGGTTGACTGCTAACTGGTAGGTCAGCATGACAAAATATCCTGATGCCCTTTTAGCTACTCTAATTTGCTTGAGTATAAAACCCTCTGGTGTGGGTCTAGACATTTTCATCCTTACCCACCCAATCTTAGGCAGGTTAACCTTTCCATTCTCCACTGCTGCATCCTTAACAGCCGGGAAAACAAACGATCGCATCCGTTTTTTGAAACGAGGAAACCCATGCCCTCTCTCCCACATTGCCACAAATGCCGACTCTAAAACCTTTAAAGTTTGCTGCAATACTTGCGAATGAGGGGTCTTTAATTCGGGACAATGCTTCTTAGCTTCTGCCAAACCTTTGCACTGACTAGCATAGGTTGGTCTAGGAGTATCCGGTGAGATAATATACTCACCAACTATCGAACAAGCATTAACAGAAGACTCACGAGAATTCACCCAATCTTTCCGTTCTCGCAAGGCATAGTTATAAACCTGACGACAAACAGACAACCAAATCTCAAATATTTGAACTTGAGATTTGGTTGGACGTAGTTTGTACTCGTGAGTTACTGTTAGCATGATATAATCATATCATGCTTTTAGAAATCAACCAGGATTTTTCTAAGACTGTAGGCAGCCGCATCCGCTGCCGAGTTCATCCCCAAGCCTGAAGTCGGGGGCTTTCCTCTCGTTTTCCGGTAACAATAGTCTCATAACTCACTTACTATTAATCTATCGCTCTGCCGCGACACGAGCCTTGCCGATATCCAATAACACATAACTTAGCGCTAGTTTTTGATTCAATTATGACTGATACACCGCAAGATTCCTCCCCTCCTGCATCTGCACCCTCCACCAATGCTGTGGATGCCGAAAAATTAATTCGATCGCTCCGCCGCAAAGAAGGCACTTGGGTAGAGTGGGGACAGGCCTGCACTGCACTGCTAAAAGCTGGCTACAACTCTCAAAGGATTTTTGAAGAAACTGGTTTTGAGCCAATTCAGCAAAATCAAGTGAGCGTCGCAGCCCAAGTTTACACCAGCATGGTAAATGCTGGGGCTTCAGAGGAAGTTCGATCGCACTTCTTGGGAAAAGGTAGCGATATCTTATACGAGTTTCGGATTCTCTCTCAAGTAGAGCGGGCCGGGGCGGCTGCTTTGATGCTAACCCACAATTTGGATGTTGACGATGCTCGCCAAGTTGCTAAAGCGATCAAGGAGTTTTCGCACTTCGGGAGTCTCCCCCAAGGCTTCACAGACACTCCCGGCGATGCTATGGCTTACCAATGCTGGCAATTGGCGAGACAGAAAAGCGATTTGCAAGAGCGATCGCGCTTAATTGCTCGCGGTTTAAAATTAGCTAGCAGCCAAACCGCTAGGGCGCAAATCGAGCAGTTGCTCGTTGATTTTACCGTAGTTGCGAGACGGGAAGCGCCCCGCTTGCCCGTCTACCGACTCGATACCGAGGAACAATTGCCCCGCGTTGTCCCGGTTGTAGGCAAATTGCCGCTTTCTACGAGAGATTTGCTGGCAGTGCCTTTACCGGAGGAAATCGAGCCGTTCCGAATGGTAAAATTTTCGGGAGCCGGAGCTTGGGTGGCGATTCCCGGATGGCAGGTAATTTTGAACGCTGAAGATCCGGTGGCGGTTTTGGGAATGAGCGATAAATTGCCGGTACCGCTGCAAGGCAAAGTTGAAGAAGTTTTGATTATTGCCGATCGAGCCCAAAGACAGTGGGATGCTGA
Organism: Microcoleus sp. Pol10D4; assembly: GCF_036701555.1. Classification (NCBI taxonomy): domain Bacteria; kingdom Bacillati; phylum Cyanobacteriota; class Cyanophyceae; order Oscillatoriales; family Microcoleaceae; genus Microcoleus; species Microcoleus sp. Pol10D4. Next base: position 2,505 of record NZ_JAUBRA010000111.1, on the reverse strand, counting down.
GAGCTATTTCCTCGCCGATAACGCGGGCAATTTAGAATTGTACTGGTTTGAACAATCCCCGGATATTCCTATTTTGGGGCGAGTTGTTCTGGTGATGCGTCCGAAAAAGATTGTGGATGAAGACTATACCAAAGATGGATGGCAAATTGATGATTAGTCAGTTGTTAGTTGACTGTTGACTGTTGACTGTTGACTGTTGACTGTTGACTGGAAAGCTAATAACAACTAACAACTGACAACGAACAACTGACTACTGACTACTGAGGCGGTTTCGGTTCTTGAATTTGCGGAACAGAATCCTGTTTCTTAAATCGATTAAAGCCGTAAACCGCAGCCGCAATTAACAGAAAATAAGGACTATAAGCCAACAGCCAAATACCCAAACCAAACAAACCGAGCGTCAATTCAGCCACAGAATGAGTCGCTTTCCCCCAAGTTTCCTGCGCCCGCAAACCTAGAGAAGGTTCCTGAGTTTGTTGAGCCGATACTGCTGCTTCTAGAGTTAAGCTAATAGTCGAGTAGGCTACTTGATTTCGCAAACTTTTTAACTGAGCGTCAATGCGTTCGATCGACTCCCGAATATTGCTCAACTCTTGAGAAGCTTTGAGCACATCGCCAACAGAACCCGATCGCTCCATAATTTTTAACACCATTTCCTCCGATTTGCGGAGGTTCCGCAGCCTAGCCTCGCTGTCAACTAATTGAGCGGTAACATCCTCAGCCGTCAGAGAACGGTTCTCTACAGTTCCGAGTTTTGCCAAAGTGTCTAAAGTAGTTTCTAACCGTTCTTGAGGCACGCGAATCTCCACAGACGCCGTTTGGCGGACACTGGAATCCGGCGGCTTTTGATTTTGGAAACCCAAGATATCGCCTTGCTGTTTTTCGACAATATTAGTAACAGATTTAGTGCTGGCGTCAATAGATTTAACAACTACGCTGAGTTCGGCTTTTTTAATCAGTTGGGGACGGGTTGCGGTCGTTTCTGCTGCTTTTTTTGATGCACCAGGAGTTTTTGACCTTTGGGCTGCTGGCTCGGGTGCTGGTGCCGATTGTGGAGCCGATGCGGTCACTTGGTTTTCACGGATGCTGGATGAACCTGCGCCGCCTGGAGCGCTGCTGGACGTTTGAGCTCCTCCGCAGCTAGGCAAAGCAATGGCTGAAGATAAAGTTAAGAATACCGCTACAGCAAAACGAGTTGTGCTGTTATTGGCTGGGTTTGGGTTTGGCTTGGGCGGGGAGGAATTGATTTTGAGGTGAGTTTTCATTTTGGGTGACTCCTCTAAAAAAGGCTTGGGTATTGTAAAACTTTAATAAATTTGTAAGCATCAATAAACAATAGTAGTATCATATAGTCAGAAAACTCACACAAAAAAATGTTGCTCTCGTTAAAAAATGGAGGCTCTAAATGCAATTAGCAGAGAGACACATCATTAAATCTACAGAACACCGTTTCGCCGAAATTGATGAATTAGCTTTTAAATCCAAGAATCTCTACAATGCTGCTAACTACGTCATTCGTCAGAGCTTTGTTTATGGATGGGGCTATGTCAATTACAACGAAATGAACCGTTTAATGAAGTCTCATGAAGCATACAAGGCTTTACCTGCTAAAGTCAGTCAGCAAATCTTGATGATATTGGACAAGAATTGGAAATCGTTTTTTGAAGCGGTTAAAGCTTACAAAACCGCTCCCTCTAAATTTCCTGGTCGCCCCAAACTGCCCAAGTACAAAGATAAGGTCAAAGGACGAAATATTCTCGTCTACACGATTCAAGCAATTAGTAGCAAATTGCTGAAGAAAGGAATTATTAAGCTTTCGGGTACTAATCTCTCAATTAAAACCAAAGTAAGTTCCGATCTAATTTGTCAAGTTAGGTTGGTTCCCAAATGCGATTCTTATGTGCTTGAGGTAATTTATGATGCTTGTACTGAGCGTAGTCGAAGTGAACAGGAGTCCACCGTCAGCGATAATAAATTTGTAGCTAGTATTGATTTAGGACTGGATAACTTAGTGGCGTTAACTTCAAATCAACCGAGTTTTACCCCGCTCCTGATTAACGGGCGACCATTAAAGTCAATTAATCAGTTCTACAACAAACGTAAAGCACGGCTACAAACTCAATTGAAAGGAAGTCGTAAAAGTTCACCCCGCATTCAACGATTGACTCGCTGTCGCCACCAAAGAATTGATAATTACTTGCATCATACCAGCCGCCTGATTGTTGACATTTTAATCGCCCAACAAATTGGGACGTTAATAATTGGCAAGAATGCACAGTGGAAAACTGAGATTGATTTAGGAAAACAAACTAATCAAAACTTTGTCAGCATTCCTCACGCTCGACTAATTGAGATGTTGGAATACAAAGCTCGACTGGTTGGGATTAAGGTAATCGTGCAAGAAGAGTCTTATACTTCACAAGCCAATGTGCGTTTCGTTCTGAAGAAACCCAGAAATGGGGGGAACTCAGGCTCTAACAAGGTAATCCAATATGGATTGAGTTC
>NZ_JAUBRA010000178.1:0-1010 GCF_036701555.1 Microcoleus sp. Pol10D4 | reverse complement strand
CGAATAAACTACACTAAAATTTAGTCGGATTTAACTGTAGCATATTTTGCGTTAAAGTTAAGATGCGTTTACCCTGCATTTTTAGATATTTTAGTATATTTTTAGATATTTTAGTACACAACTAGATTTAAAGAGAGTGAAAGTAGGAGAAAGTTATCGGCAAAATAGGACTTTTTTGACTAAGAAAAGCCCGGATTTATTAATAAATAATGGGAAAATTATTTAAACCTAAGTTTATGGTTAGAATGCTTGCCGTTTTATACCCTGTAGTAGCGTGTTATGCCGCTGTTACGGTCTAATAAATAGTTAGCTAGAAGATTGACGATTTTTGTACATTTTTAGCTGGGAGGCCATTATGAAAATACTCATGAGACTTTTAATTTCTATCGGTGTCGTAGCTACAGTTTTTAGTTCGATTGAAGCAGCATATTCACAAATATCTGGATTACGAGGAAAGTTTGATGGCACACAAACTCAGGAAGCTCGGATTCGAGAGGTAGGCTCTCTTGCTGTAGCAGTAGAAGTTAATGATGGTAAAACCTGGCAACAATGGTATGCAACACGTCGGGGAGATACGAACTTCTCAAAAATAGTTAGTTGTACTGTTGGTGAATTCAATGGTGATAAAAAGTCCGATATTGCTTGTCTGTATGACTATGGAAACTTTGATGTTGGAATATGGGTATTGACCTCGGACGGGAAGAACTTTAACTCTAGCATCTGGTGGAGAAGCGGTAAAGGTAACTTGAACCCAAATTCTGTTGTTGGGCCGATTGAGTCCATCGATAATAATAATGATGGTCTGTCTGATCTGAAAATGCCCTACCTTTATCCCAATAATATCCGTAACGATATTGTTTTTTATTCAGATGGTCAGAAATTTTACCGCTAGTTTTTGGGATTTATTTTACCCAGTAAATTAGGCTGGATGTGCTACTCCCTTCCCGCTAGAAGACTATAGAATGAGATTATAGATATGTTGAATCGTGTTGGCAATTTGGATGGGAGTC
>NZ_JAUBRA010000110.1:0-11395 GCF_036701555.1 Microcoleus sp. Pol10D4 | reverse complement strand
ATTTAACAAGCTCCTAAATTCACTTATCATGCTTTCCTACTTTTGTCAAGTTCTAATACTGTACCTACGCCCTAGGGCGAAAATTTATGCGGAAGTTAGCGAGATTTTGCATGGGGAAGCTGTACGTTTGCCGATCGTACATTCGCAGCCACTTTTAGGCAAACGCAAGAATATTCAAGGTTGGATTCCGAGTCCTTTGGGTTCTGAGTCTTTTGAGGATGTTAGTAAGTCTTGAAAACGGCGGGTTTTACCTGCATATATTGGTGTTGATACAAGGGGCGGGTTTTACGAGAAATATATGAAATAATTTAGTAAATTCATAAACCCGCCCTCTTCTCTTCGCGGTTCCCTAAGAAAAGGCGGGTTTATCCATATCCTTCGTTACTACAAATATTTTTCGTAAACCCGGCCCTACCAACCATATAACGATATGTGAAAATGCAGCCAAATCCGAGCGGAGCAAATCTATATTAAAAAAATGATTAATTACATTATTAAACGTTTGCTGGGACTATTCCCAGTCCTTTTCGGAATCACTCTGCTAGTATTTACTTTTTTGCATTTGATACCGGGAGACCCAGCTACAGTGCTTTTGGGAGAACGTGGAACTCCCGAACAGGTGGAAATGTTGAGAGTGAGATTAGGTTTGAATCAACCTTTGCATTTGCAATATTTGGCTTTTTTATGGAGTTTGATCCGCTTGGATTTGGGAAATAGTATTATTAGTGGTATTCCCATAATTGATGAAATTAGTAGTCGCTGGCCTGCTACTTTTGAACTGTCTGTGGTGGCGATGTTGGTGGCATTGGTTATCGGAATTCCGGCGGGGATTTTGGCTGCTGTTCGTAAAAATAGCTGGCTGGACAATCTCGCGATGAGTGGTTCGTTAATTGGCGTATCTTTGCCAGTGTATTGGTTGGGATTGATGTTGATTTATTTGTTTGCTGTTTATCTGAAATGGCTACCTCCTAGCGGGCGGATTAGTGTAGATTTGGGGTTTGGTTTTAAGTCGATTACGGGTGTTTATATTTTGGATGCGTTGCTGAGGTGGGATTTTGCGGCTTTGCGGGATGCGATCGCCCATTTAATCCTGCCAGCTTTGACTTTAGGAACTATTCCTCTGGCGATTATAGCTCGCATCACTCGTTCTGCGATGCTGGAAGTGCTTTCTCAAGATTACATCCGCACTGCGAGGGCGAAGGGATTACCGGAATATTGGGTGATTTTGAAACACGCTTTGAAAAATGCCTTTTTGCCGATCGTCACAACTATCGGTTTGCAGTTCGGCACTCTTTTAGGCGGCGCTATTCTGACTGAAACAATTTTCTCGTGGCCGGGAATTGGTTCTTGGATTTATAGCGGTATTCTGACGCGGGATTACCCAATTGTTCAAGGAGGAGTAATTTTTGTCTCTGTCACTTTTGTACTGATTAATCTGGCGGTTGATATTTCCTATGCTTTTTTCGATCCGAGAATTCAGTACCGTTAAGGAAAAGGAAATCAGACACGAAATGCTTGTTTAACATCCGGCCGCAGCAGGTAATAAATGCTAGCTACTGCAAAACCCAGAGTTAAGAAATTGACTGCTGTACCGCCGCTGCCCAACATTTTGGCAATTTGCGCGATGGTGGCGATGATATGGACAATTAATGTTCCCGTCCAAGCCCAATTTTTTAGTTGAAACAAACCCCAAGTTAAGAGTAAGGAGAGGAGGCCTAAAATAAAACTGATTCCCGCAAAAATTGCAATGAAGCCCCCGATTACAGTGCCAACTTTCGCCCCGCCGACAGCCGCACCTAGACCGCCAAAAATGCCAGCAAAAAGTAAGATGAACAAGCCGTCAAGGAGGCTGAATACGCCGCTAATTAGCTGCAAGATTGCCAGAACTGTAACGCTTTGAGGACGGTTCATTGTTTTTATTTTCCATTTTTAACGGATTTGAAAAATATTTTAACCTGTTGTGGGCACAGGGCGGATATGTATTCAAGATTTACGCACCGCTACCCGTGAAACCGGGTTTATGAGAATTAAGTGTGTCCATACTGGGTCGTTACGAGCGATTCACTGGCAGATCCCGCTGCGATCGCTAACACGAGTCCGCAATGACCTACTGTAGTCGATCGCCCGCTGCCAGATCCGCCTTTGTTGCTGCTGAGGATCGCGCTTCTCGATCCCAAAAATGATATTTTTTATTAAAATATATTTTTATTTGCCAGCAGCCAGGAGCGATTTTGTCTAGATCCACCTCTTTTGGCTGAAAAAACTTAACATTTTTTAATAACTTGCAAAGATTAGCTATAATTGTTTACAGGTGCTGGTTGGGGAACTTTTTTTAAATCACCCGATCGGATGAGTCTGAAAGACGATGCCAAGCATCAGCAAAAAATTTTACCTTAAAGGTAATCCTGAGATTAAATTAGGTGAGTCGGTATGATCGTTAGCCCTAAAAAGGAAACTGCTCAGGTCAAGGTGGAAGATACTCAGACTGTAGACACCAAGGCCGCAGAGACCAAAATTGCAGATAAAAAAACCGCCCAAAAGCAGTCTCCGAAGAAACCCGCGCGCAAACCGCAGCGGTGGGCGATTGGGTTGGTTGCAGCCGGGTTGCTAGCTGTACCGACCACAATATATATAGCAAAAAGTCGATCGCAGCCGAAAGTAGATGCGATCGCCACTATGACAGTGCCGGTGGAAGCGCAAAACCTCACCGTGCGGATCACATCCAGCGGCACGGTGCAGCCCGTACAGCGCGTCAATCTCAGCCCCAAAGGTTCCGGCCGCATCGCAGAATTATTTGTCGAACAGGGCGATAAAGTCGAAGCAGGACAAATCGTGGCCCGCATGGAAAGCCGCGATGTAGAAGCTCAACTAGCTCAAGCTCAAGCCCGCGAAGCCAGCGCGCGAGCCAAACTCGCCAAAATCGAAGCCGGGAATCGATCGGAAGACATCGCCAGCGCCCGAGCGCGCTTAGAGCAAGCCGAGGCCAGTCTCGCGCAAGTCCAAGCCGGCAGCCGCGTTGAAGAAGTGGCAGGAGCCAGAGCCCGCTTGCAGCAAACTCAAGCAGGCTTACAGCGACTGCGAGCCGGCAGCCGCGTTGAAGAAGTCAGCCAAGGGCGAGCTCGTTTAGCCCAAGCTCAAGCTCGTTTAGCAGATGCTCAAACCGGCAGTGTAAAACAAGAAATTGCCCAAGCACAAACGCAAATTGACTCGAGTAAAGCCCAAGCCGAACTAACCGCTCAACGGGTGGAACGCAATCGGCCGCTAGTGGAAGAAGGTGCTCTTGCTAAAGATAAACTGGATGAATTAATTAAAGAAAATCGTACTGCCCAAGCTCAATTAATAGAATCCCAAAGACGCGTGCAACAACTGCAAGAAAGTCGGGAGTCGCAAATTAAGCAACTGCAAGCTGCTGTGCAAGTCGAGCAGCAAGCATTGAAGCAATTGCAAAACGGCACGCGATCGGAAGAAATTGCGAGAGCCGAAGCAGAAGTTGCCGAAGCTAGAAGCAAATTAGCGCAGCTAGAAAACGGCAGCCGTCCAGAAGAAATCGCCCAAGCCGAAGCAGCAGTTGCTGAAGCAAAAAGCCAATTGAACGCACAAGAAAACGGTTCTCGCCCGGAAGAAATAGCTCAAGCTCAAGCTGAATTAGCCGAAGCTCAAGCTCAAGTCCGCTTTCAAGAAGTGCAGTTAGAAGATACGAAAGTTCGCGCTCCTTTTGCTGGAGTTATTACCCAAAGATATGCCATCCAAGGAGCTTTTGTAACTCCGGCAACTTCGGCATCGGAAGCTACTTCGGCAACTTCGACATCGATTGTCGCTCTAGCTAGAGATGTTGAAGTTTTGGCGAAAGTCCCGGAGGCTGATATCAGTCAAATTAAACCGGGTCAAGTCGTTGAAATAGTGGCTGACGCTTATCCAGATAAAGTGTTTAAAGGCCGCGTTAAGTTAATTGCGCCGGAAGCTGTTAAGGAACGGGATGTGACGCTATTCCAAGTGCGAGTTGCCATTGATACAGGCAAGGATTTCTTGCAATCGGGGATGAATGTAGATTTGAGATTTGTTGGTGAAAAGTTGAGCAATGCTTTAGTTGTGCCGACGGTGGCAATTGTGACTAATAAAGGTCAAACGGGTGTGCTAGTTCCCGATGAGAAGCAGCAGCCGAAGTTTAAGCCTGTGACTGTGGGATCGACTATTGGTAACAAGATTCAGATTTTGGAGGGTGCGAAAGCGGGCGATCGCGTTTTTACCGAACTTCCTCAAGGTAAAAAATTAGAGGATATTATCAAGAATCAGAAATAGGGCATAGGGCATGGGGCATAAGGCATGGGGCATTATTTATCTCGATCGCTATAGGGTGTTTTCTTTCCCCGGAGATCCCCCCTAACCCCCCTTAACAAGGGGGGGACAAGAGCAGTCGAAGTCCCTCTTAATAAGGGGGATTTAGGGGGATCTAGACTCGGCTACAAGCGAGTTTATTATGGGTTTAAATATTAAGTTGACACCAATAATCCCAATCCCAAATCTAAAATCTAAAATCTAAAATCTAAAATCGAATAATCCAATCCCAAATCTAAAATCTAAAATCTAAAATCGAATAATCCCAAATCTAAAATCTAAAATCTAAAATCTAAAATCGAATTATGGATATTGTTGAAAGCGTCAAAATGGCCGTCACAACTTTGATGGCAAACAAGCTTCGCAGCACCTTGACGATGTTAGGAATTATCATCGGCAATGCTTCTGTCATTTCGATGATCGGTATCGGCGAAGGAGCTCAAACATTTATCGAAGGACAGGTTAACTCTCTGGGTTCAAACTTGCTATTTATTATTCCCGGAAGTCCTGAAGCACAAAGCCGCCCGGTGATTCCGCCCCAGACTTTAGTAGTGGAAGATGCAGAGGCGATCGCATCTCAAGTTGCTTCTGTCCAAGAAGTCGCACCAACTCTCAATGACAGTCAACTCGTTACCTACCGCAACAAAAATGTCTCATCTTCCATTGTCGGAACTACTCCCGAATTTCTGACAGTCAGAAGCTTTGATGTTGGTCAAGGTCGATTTTTAAGCAAATTAGATTTAGAAAGACAAGAAAATGTAGTAGCTTTAGGATCGGAAGCAGCCGAACAATTATTTGGCAATACACAGCCAGTGGGTCAATACATTCGTATCAAAAATTCTAGCTTTCAAGTGATTGGAGTCATGCAGGCAAAAGGTTCCAGCTTTGGCGACAATCAAGATATGAACGTTTATTTACCGCTGACAACAATGGCCAATCGCATTGTTGGTCGCTCGTCTCCCTACGGTACAAAAGTAACATTTATTTCGGTTGCTATCAAAGATGAAACTATGATGCAAGCGGCCCAATTTCAAATAGAAAATCTGCTCAGATTGCGTCATAAGATAACTAAAGAAGATGATTTTACGGTCCGAAATCAGAAAGATTTAATGAAAACTTTGGGCAACATTACTGGTGGTTTGACCTTGATGTTGGCTTTCGTGGCGGCAATTTCGCTGTTTGTCGGCGGCATCGGGATTATGAATATCATGCTGGTTTCTGTTACCGAACGCACGAAGGAAATTGGGCTGAGAAAGGCGATCGGAGCTTCTCAGCAAGATATCCTGATTCAGTTTATGATCGAGTCTGTGATTTTGTCAGCAGCAGGCGGGGCGATCGGCACTGGATTTGGTATCGGCGGCGTGCTTTTAGTAGCTGCTTTTACTCCCCTGCAAGCTAGTGTTTCCCCAGTGGCGATCGCACTGGCAGTCGGTGTTTCCGGCAGCATCGGCTTATTTTTCGGCATCGTACCTGCAAAACAAGCTGCTAAATTAGACCCGATTGTGGCACTCAGAAGTGCTTAATTAGTTTGTTGACTGTTGACTGTTGACTGTTGACTGTTCACGGTTGACTGTTGACTGTTGACTGTTATAAAAATAACTCATAACTAATAACTCATAACTAATAACTCATAACAAAGTATGAATTTTATTGAAAGCGTCAAAATGGCCGGTCAAACGCTACTAGCCAACAAAACTCGCAGCAGTTTAACAATGATTGGCATGATTGTCGGCAACGCCTCAGTAATTGCAATGATTGGCATTGGAGAAGGAGCTCAAAAATTTGTAGCAGGACAAGTTCAATCCCTGGGTACAAACGTATTAATCGTGAGGCCTGGAGTTCCCAACGCTAGGCGAAGTACCATCTCAAGTGCGCCTCAAACACTTATAGTAGAAGATGCTAAGGCGATCGCAACTCAAGTCCCCTCTGTTCAAGGCGTGTCAGCAGAACTTAACAGTTCCGAAATAGTTCGCTACAGCAACAAAAATGTTTCGGCTCTAATTTTCGGCACGATTCCAGAATTTCTAGAAGTCAGAAGCTTTGAAATGGCAAAAGGGCGGTTTTTGACGGAACTCGATGTTAAGCAAAGTAACCAAGTTGTGGTTCTCGGTTCTGAATTAGCCCAGAAACTTTTTGGCAATACAAATCCCTTGGGCGAACAGGTGCGTATCCAAAATGTCAGCGTCAAAGTAATTGGAGTATTGGCGCCCAAAGGCACATCTTTTGGTACGAATTTTGATAATTCCGCCGCTGTGCCGATCACCACAATGGCTAATCGCATAGTCGGGCGGAAATCTCCCTACGGTTTAGCTGTCACGTCGATATTTATTTCGATTAAAGATGAATCGCAAATGGATGCGGCTCAGTTTCAGGTAGAAAACCTGCTGAGACTGCGGCACAAAATTACTACCGAAGATGATTTTACAGTCAGAAATCAGAAGGATTTAATGGCCAGAATGGGGGCAATTTCGGGCGCTTTGACTCTGATGTTAACTGCTGTTGCCAGCATTTCCTTATTAGTCGGCGGAATTGGGATTATGAACATTATGCTGGTTTCCGTCAGCGAACGCACTCAGGAAATTGGGCTCAGAAAGGCGATCGGGGCATCCCAACAAGATATCTTGTTTCAATTTATTGTCGAAGCTGTGATTTTATCCGCTGCCGGAGGGATAGTCGGTACTTGCGTAGGTGTCGGCGGTATTTTGCTTGTAGGCAATTTCACGCCCTTGCAAGCTGGAATATCACCCGTGGCGATCGCCCTTGCTGTCAGTGTATCCGGTGCAGTCGGCCTCTTCTTCGGCGTTGTCCCCGCCCGCCAAGCCGCCAGACTAGACCCGATCGCAGCTTTGAGAAGTGCTTAATCAATATATACTTACTCAGTTACACAATCCGCTCCCTTGATGGTGGTAAAAATTCTCTTGCTCTATCAAAATATAAAAAAAAATAGTATTTTTGTAAAAATTTAACAAAGTTGTAGTATTTAAGGCAGTTTTAATAACTGTGTTTTTGCGTAGCTTCAGACCGCAAAAGTTCATAATAAACCCGTTAAATATTAAAGATTCAATAAAGTTGTGTTGTGGTGTTTACTTCCCAGCCATAAAGCTTAATACTATTAAACTAGGGGTAAACACACTTAAGCATCTACAGAGTTTACGAAACCTTTGCACTTTAATCAAAATATCCAATAAATAAACATGGCATCCCTGACCCCCAGTGCTAAATTTGACTATCTCGAAGGAACCATCCAACCAGACAGATTTAACGCCTTGGATGGCAACGACATAATTTATGCCAACAGCGGAGACGACTATCTCGAAGGCGATGTCGGCAAAGACAAAATCTGCGGCGACCAAGGTAACGATACGATTGTTGGTGGTGCAGACGACGACATCCTCTGGGGGGGTAAAGGCAGCGACCTAATTAGTGGCGATTCCGGCAACGATATCATCTATCCGGGCGCAGGTAGCGATACCGTGAGCGGCGGCACAGGCGATGATATATTTGCCATTTCTAAAGGCAGCGGCGGCCCCACTGTAGCCACAGCCGACTACATCGCCGACTTCGGCAACGGCAATGACAAAATTCGATTGCTAGACGGCCTCAGCTTTGAAAATTTAAACATCCAGCAAGGCACCGGCGCCAACAGCAACAGCACCGTAATTCAAGACAAACTCACGGGCGAGTATTTAGTAGTATTGCCGGGAGTCAACAGCAACACAATCAACCGCGACCAATTCACAAATCAGCTATCGGGAAACCCTGTCATTGAGTGGAACGGAGTCATGCTGAATGCAGTGCGGACATCCAACACCCCGCCTCCCCTCGCCTCCCGCAACATGGCAATGGTTCACGCAGCCATTTACGATGCTGTTAACTCGATCAGCAAAAAATACACCCCTTACCTCGTGGAAATAGACCCACCTGCAGGTACATCAGCAGAAGCAGCCACCGCCGCGGCCGCCCACCGCGTCTTAGTCAACCTCTACCCAGCGCAAGCAGCCACATTCAACGAAGCATACGCATCGTCTTTAGCTAAAATTACCGACGGCAAAGCCAAACAAGACGGGATTGCCCTCGGACAGCAAGTTGCCGACCAAATTATCAGTTCGCGGAGTACAGACGGCATCACGAAAGTAGTGCAGCCCACCCCCTCAACCGGCCCCGGTAGTTGGGTGCCGACTCCCCCCGCTTTTGCCGCAGGCCTAGCGCCACAGTGGGCCGAAGTTACTCCCTTTGCGATGACTAGCGGTTCTCAGTTCCGCCCGCCCGGCCCGCCCGCCCTTGACAGCGCCCAGTACGCAGAGGAACTTAACTACGTCCAAGAAATCGGCAAAAGTGACAGCCTCACGCGCACCCCAGACCAAACAGTCATAGCCAAATTCTGGGCCAACGGCGCTGGGACGTTTACGCCTCCTGGTCACTGGAACCAAATCGCCGAAGAAACAGCGACTCTCACCGGCACATCCCTGGAAGATAGCGCCCGCTTGTTCGCCCTGCTAAATATTGCCCTCGCCGATGCAGCTATTAGCTGCTGGGATGCCAAGTATGAGTACAACTTCTGGCGGCCGGTGACAGCTATCGGCCAAGCGGAGACAGACAACAATCCCGAAACGACAGCCGACGCCCAGTGGACTCCGCTGCTAACTACTCCGCCGTTCCCTGAGTACACGTCGGGCCACAGTACCTTTAGCGGTGCTGCTGATCCTGTTATGAGTTCTGTATTTGGTTCGGATTACGGCTTTGGAGATCGGGGAGATCAATCTATCAACACTTTGCGAACCTACGAAAACTTCAGCGAAGCGGCCGACGAATCGGGCATGAGTCGCCTTTACGGAGGCATTCATTTCATGAGTGCTAACGTAAATGGTTTGAGTGCGGGTAGAAATGTGGGGAACTATGTTGTCCAGAATTTCTTAGTCTAGGAAAGTCGGGGCGGGTTTACGAGATTATTGGTTTGAGCTTACATCTTTCACCATTTTCAAGAACGGGTTCTGGGGCCCGTTCCACAAAACTCAATTTTATTGTGGAATGGGCCCCAGAGTCCGTTCCTAATTAGGGCTTGCTGAATAAAGACCAAAAGATTTACGATAGCTGGGTTATGCGATCGCGCGATCGTCCGTCAGGTCGCCGTGAAAAACAGGTAAAATAGGTCAAAACCCGTGCATTACCATTTGCGAGCCTGTACAGACAAGCGGAGCTTGCTCTCCTATCACCCTCCGACTTTGAACTCCCCTCATGTGGAAAGTTGTCACCAGATAACCGTTGGGTAAAAATAGCCGAACTCATTCAGTGGTCAGGGTTTGAAGCATATTCTGCTGAAAACTTCCCCACAGAAATGGGAGCCCGTGCCAAATCTTTTCGGATGGCGTCCGGGGCATTAATTATTAAGGAAAAATTAGGCATCAGCGATCGTCCAAGAGTAGAAAAAGTCCGCGACAACCCCTATCTGCAATACTTTATCGGTCCATCAACCTACAGTAATGAACTCGCATTTGACCCGTCACTATTGGTTCACTTACGACGGGCGTATTAGTGCGTACCTAATTAATAAAGTGAACGAATGGTCGAAAAATACGCGAAACCACTCCAGCCAGAACCAAAAAAAAGGATTCGGATGCTCAAAATGAGTCACCCCATCGAGGAAAATTAATCATAGATGCTCCCTCGGCCCCAGCCGATATTACCTATCCGACCGACTTAGGATTATTAAACAAAGCCAGAGTTTATACATAAAAAATCATAGACATCCTGTATAAACAGATCAAATATCAAACCAATAAAAAACCAAGAACCTACCGTAATAATGCCAGAAAAAATCACTTAGCAGTGGCGAAAAACAACTCTAATATATTTAAAAAAAACTAGCTCATATTCAAAATATAATCTAGTCAATCTATTTTAGATTTTAGATTAAAGAATTGAAGCATTGAGCCACGGATAAATTCGTGGGGCAAGTTTTATCGGATACAGGTTTTTTATTTCTGGGTACTGAGTCTCCGAAGGAATGAATCCGGCGGCTTGTATCCTGGATGCTTTCGGTCAGGTGTCACCCTAGAAATTATGAACCAAAAGCAGTATAAAACCAGTCTAGTCCTCACAGAAGTCTATCGCCAACAACAGTGGTTATTTAAAAATAACAAACAGAGCATAGAAGATAGAATAGTAAGTTTAAGCCAACCCCACATCAGTCCCATTGTCAGAGGGAAAGCCGGAAAAGCTGTAGAGTTTGGAGCAAAAATGTCAGCGAGTTGCTTACTCAGGATATGTATTTTTAGACCGGATGAGTGGGGATAATTTTAACGAATCGAGAGACTTGAAAGCCCTAATAGAAGCATTTAAAAGTTACACAGGATACTATCAGTGAATTAGTCCATGCAGCTCGCATTTATCGAACAAGGGAAAACCGAGCGGGCGTGTAAAGAAAGAGAAATTAGAATGAGTGGGTTTCCGTTAGGGAGGCCACCAGCAAATGTCAGTAAGGAAACAAAGAAACAAGCCTGGGAAGATGAGAGAATTGGTAACACTATTGAGGGCAAATTTGGGACTTGCGTAAACGAAGATTCAGCTTGAATCGCGTGGCGGCAAAACTTGATAATACTTCTAGTACAGCCATTGCTATTACTTTTTTAGTAATCAACCTTTCTACCTGGTTAAGACGGGTTTTTTGCGTTTTTTTATGTCAATAACCGAAAATTACACCTATTTACGGGTCAGTTATTATCAAAAAATATAACTGGACAAGTTAGAGAAAACAAAAAATTATGTTTCGCCGAACTAGAATCACCCATCAATTGCGATCGTGATTTTTCTTAACTTATTCAGCAAGCCCTAAATAACTTCCGACCAATTTTGGTTTGGGTTTTTTTTGCGGTATCGACGGTGATGCTGAATAAAGTTTGAGGTTGTCCGGATTGCGCTCGAATTCTCAGGAAGCTTAATTGGTAGATGCACCCTGATTAATTAACTCCCGACCAATTTTGGCCGGGTTTTTTTTGCGGTATCGACGGTGATGCTGAATAAAGTTTGAGGTTGTCCGGATTGCGCTCGAATTCTCAGGAAG
>NZ_JAUBRA010000109.1:0-11508 GCF_036701555.1 Microcoleus sp. Pol10D4 | reverse complement strand
GAGCCGTGTGATGGGAAACTATCAAGCACGGTTTTGGAGAGCGGCGACTCTCGTGAGGGAGTCGCCGACTTTAATTTTCTGGGTTTAGATCCAATACCTGTCTATGGAAAGACTGACAAAGATACTGCATTTAGCGGCAGGCGGATTAAAAGAGGGTTGTACAAAACATCAGTCGGTCGATTAATTAATTCTGATGTGAATGCCGCTTACAACATCCTCAGAAAAGCAATCCCAAATGCGTTTAGCGATGGGATAGAGAGCTGCGTAGTTCAGCCGAGGCGGGTCAATCCGCTTAAAGTGAAAGTGAAGGGGGAGGGGCTTAATGCCTCCCATGTCATGTAAGAAATGACTATGCTTTTACCCGCTATTGAATTTTATGCTGGTTTCAATTTAAGCTCGAATAGATAGCATTAGTTTAGCCGATACCGAAATGGAAACGGTAGAGGTTGAATACTTTGGGATTTTTAACCGCAGATAAACGCAGATGAACGCAGATGAAAGCCAATAAATATCGGTGTGATGACCGAAAACAATGGGGTAACAAGTCCCCGGATTCATCCGTAGAGCGAGAAAAAAGCTCCTCGCTCCCCATCGCCAGCCCCCGAATTTCTAAGCTAGGTTGCTTTATTCAATCTAAAATCTAAAATCTAAAATCTAAAATCGATTGATGGTTTGGGTTCTGGCATACGCGATCGCAACTAAAGCAAGTCGGTTTCTGATACCGTTTGAAAAGGCTGAACGCCACAAATATTTTTCTAATCTAAAATCTAAAATCTAAAATCTAAAATCTAAAATCGAATGACAGATGAATTTGATACTGATTTTATACGATCGACAACGGATATCGATCGCCCGGATGTAGCCTCAGCGCTTTCAGAATCAGGGGTTGCCGCAGTTTTGCGAGAACAAGCTTGCCTTAAAATTCGCGAAAGCTTGCGTGCGGGCCAGCAGGACATGGCGGATTGGCAAGGCGGCCCCCTTGCTGTTTCGGCGGTTCCGGGGGCCGGGAAGTCTACGGGAATGGCTGCTGCGTCGGCAATTGCGATCGCCCGCAACGGGCTTCACAACCGCCGCCAGTTAATTGTCGTGACATTTACGCGATCGGCTGCTGCTAATATTAAAGCTAAAATTCGGGAAAGATTGGCCCAATTGTCTTTATCTCAAGGCGGTTTTGCGGTGCACACTTTGCACGGTTTAGCTTTGAATATTGCGATGCGCCATCCTGATTTGTCGGGTTTAAATTTAGAAAATTCAACCTTAGTTACTCCAACTCAAAGTCACCGATTAATTCGCACCTGTGTAGAACTTTGGATTGCTGAAAATCCCCGCAGATATCAAGTTTTGTTGGAAGGACAGCAATTCGATGGAGAGGAAACGGAGAGGCTGCGGCGACAATCGGTTTTGCGGACGGAAATTTTGCCGCAGGTAGCTAAAACTGTGATTCACGAGGCGAAATCTTCTGGTTTGTTTCCCGAACAGTTGTTAGAAATGAGCGCTCTTGATACTGGGGACGGTTATGAGATTTTAGCAGTAGCTGGGGGTTTATATCAAAAATATCAGGCTTTGTTGAGGAGTCGGGAATTCATCGATTACGACGAGATGATTTTAGCCGCTTTGCGGGTGTTGGAAAATCCGAGGGCGAGGGCGAGCGAGCAAAAGCAAGTATTTGCCGTTTTTGAGGACGAAGCGCAGGATTCTACACCTTTGCAAACTCGGCTTTTGGAAACATTGGCGATCGATCCCGATCATCCTACTTTACCTCCCAATTTTATCAGAGTTGGCGATCCAAATCAAGCGATTAATTCTACCTTCACTCCCGCCGACCCGATTTATTTTAACCAATTTTGCGATCGGTGCGAAGTAGAGAATAAGTTAGCGACGATGGACGGTGCAGGTCGCAGCACCCAAGTAATTATCGATGCAGCTAACTTTATGTTGCAATGGGTAAATAGCTCGAAATTAGCGGGAACCGAACAGCCTTTTCGCGACCAAACTATTAAGCCAGTACCCAGCGATGACCCGCAGCAAAATGCAAATCCGGCTCCCATTGGTCGAGGCTTAGAATTGCATACTCCCCGCGATATTTACCATACAGTTGAGTTAATTGGCAAGCGGGTAATTGAGTTAGTAGAAGAATTTTTACCGGCAGATTTTGAATTCACAAAAAGTGAAAAAACTATCGATTCAGACGCGGAAGCTAGCGATGGGGAAAATAGTGCAAAATTGCCGTTAGAGAATCTGAAGTCGATGGCTATTTTGGTGCGGGAAAACAAACAAGGTAAGTTTATCAAAGAAGTGCTGGAAAATCCTCAAAAACACGGATTAAGCTTTGATTTACGGAAATACGGGATTAAAATTGAAGATGTGGGAGAACGCGACAGACATTCTCAAGTACCTTGGGAAATCTTAACACTGCTGCAATTTCTCGATCGCCCCCACTCTCCAGACTACCTGAAAGCAGCCTTAAAGATTTTGAGCGATCGGCAACTGATCCCCAAACAAGACTACAATGCTTTTGCGACTAGCCCCGAGCAATTTCTTTACCCAGGCCCGCTAGACCCGCAGCAGTCAGACCCAGTTCGCAAATGTCGCTATTTTTGCTGCGGTTTGCTGCAAGCTAGCTTAGAATTGCCACCATACCAAATCATTTCATTCTTAGCCTTAGCGCTGCAATACGACCAAACAGAATTAGCCACGGCCGACAAATTAGCAGAACGGGTAGCAATCCAAACCGCCGGCAACAATTCAATGCGGAATATTTTGGGCGTACTTAGCGAAATTGTCAGTTCCGAAAGATTTGAACCTGTGGATGCAGATGACAAAATAGAAGAACGTTATACCAGTAAAGGTCAACTAACAATTATTACGATGCACAAAGCTAAAGGATTGGATTGGGATTGTGTATTTTTGCCGTTTCTGCACGAACAAACCATCCCCGGAAATTTGCGAGTTTTGCCGCAAGCCCGATTTTTAGGAGATTTCACTTTAGCAGAGGTAGCAAGAGCACAGATTCGAGCAAGTTTGCACGAAAAATATCCTTTACCAAATCTAGGCGAAGCCTGGGAACAAGCAGGTTATTTGAAAACAGCAGAAGAGTTTCGACTTCTGTATGTAGCGATGACGCGAGCAAAAAGCTTGCTGTGGATGGCGGCGGAGAGAAAAGGGCCTTTTACTTGGAACAAACCAGAGAATTTACAGGAGCAAAAACCTTGTCCGGTAATGCCTGTTTTGAAGCAGAGATTTCCGAGCAATGCCATATAAAAGAAGTAATAATTAATCAATAATAAATATCTTGTTGCCCGACTCTACTGATGGGTAAAAACTTAAGCTGAAGTTCCCCCATTTGTTGCTCTGATTACTCAACAATAAATATTTGCTGCCTCAATCTGTAATTTCTACTGCTCAACAATCGCTCGTTGCCGCCCTTAGCTCAAAATGGTGTTTCTGCCTTTAGGTATAGCCTTTCTCCCAACTGCGGATGCTCAAATGAAAGTTCCCGCGCGTGCAAGTGTAGCCGCTTCGCAGCAGCCCGACATCCGTAAAGTCGATCGCCCAAAATCGGTATCCCCAACCCTCGGACATCCGCTGCATGAACCCTCAATTGATGCGTGCGTCCCGTCAGCGGCAAAAACTCGACGCGATCGCAATTTCCCTCCCTCGCCATTACCTGAAAGCGAGTAACACTGGGTTTTCCACACTCCCAATTGACTTGCTGGTAAGGGCGATTTTCTGGATCGCCCCAAAGTGGGAGATCGATCGTCCCCACATTAATTTTTACAGTACCCGAAAGCACCGCTTCATAAACTTTGTGAACCTGCTTTTTGGCAAATTGCTGCCTGAGTTGAATGCTAGTTTCTTTGTCCCGCGCCAATAGCAAAATCCCAGATGTTTCCCCATCTAAACGATGCACAACTGTCAAATTTAAACTATCCGGTAACAAGTTTCGCAAACGACTAAAAACACTATCTTGATTTTCCAGATAACGACCTGGAACTGACAGCAAGCCAGAGGGTTTATTGACCGCGATTAACCATTTGTCTTCATAGATAATCGGTAGCATTTGGGTAACGGGCAAGATGCCCGTCCCACAAGAAATATTATTGCTTGTGGGGAGTATGGGTTGGGCTTCTAGCCCGCCCGTAAAACCCTCATCCATATTAGAAACAATCGGATTTTGAGCCAATCCTGACAGCAAAAAACCCATTAACGGCTGACACCGATCGCCACAAGCGCCATAAAATTCTCCCTGAATCTTATCGCCCGATGGCGGCCCCCACCAAAACTCAGCCATTGCCAGCGGTTTCAGATTGTTTACTGCCGCGTAGTGGAGCAATTTTGGCGCGCAACAGTCGCCGGTGCCAGTGGGAATCGAATTATTTGGCATCAATGAGGAGATCGATCGCGATTTCCCCAAAAAATTCACCAGAGTGTAAGCCGCGTGCATTTGCGTCTGAAGTTCGCGGGAAAGTTCTTTTCGCCGCTGTTTCAACGCCCGCATCTGCCGATCCGCAGCTTCAATTAATTGTTTTAGCGGCTGCAATGTTTCGTCGCGCTGCCGTTTCAATTGTCTGCGTTCAATTTTCTCCAAACGGCTTTCTTGATTCAGTTGTTCCAGGGCAATTTCTAGTGTTTCTTCTGCGAGAGTTTGACACAGTAACTGGCGTTTTTCATCTCGCCGCAGCTTGCAATTGCGATGCCGATCGCTCAAAACTTGCATTTGCACTTCAAACTTCCCAAATAAGGCTTCATACTCTTGTCGCTGCGAGAGTTCATTCAGTGCAATAAGTTCCTGTTTCATCGCCTCCAATTGAGTTAACGTGCGGGCTTCCTCAAAAGCAACTCGATCTCGTCCCGGAATCGGTGGCACCCACCCCTCAACCATGCTGCAACCATTCAGCAGCCCGGAAAATGCTTTGAGTATCCCCTGTTCCCCCGAAGGCATCTCCACCAGTAATATGCCGTACATCTTCCCTTCGCGATCGTAGGAATAGTCAGCCGCCAGGTACTGCATCAAACCCCGCGCGAGATCCTCGGACATTCGAGTGCGCGGCAGTCTCAGCAGCTCGCCACTTTGAGGACAACGGCCTTCGTACCAATAATTCGGGTGCGAGTCGATCGACTCCCAATCACAGTCCGTGAAATCTAAAAGCGCGTGCAACTCTACCATATTAAATTTGGTTTGAAATCTGAATTAGGCCATATCTGCTTGTATGCTGGATGCTTTCGGTCAATCGAAAATCGAAAATCGAAGATCGACTGACCGTATCTTACAGGGGTGTACCGAAAGTGGGAAGGGTGCATAATTTTATACCTACTCGAATTAAGTAAAAATGATTGGTTGCACCAAGCCTGATATGCTAAATTTGTTTCAAAACAGCAGCGATATTAAGAAAAGCATAAGTTAATATATAAGACCGCAAGCTTGTTATCCCACTAAATTTTTATGTGAAAGGCGTATGCCAGACCTCTCGACTTCTGCTCCTGAAAACTCCTCAAACCCCCAACCAGCTCTGCTGCCGCCGATTTTAAGAATTTTTGCAGCATTTCCAGATTACGATCGGGGCAATAGATTGTACGCATCGGGAAGGTACGAAGCGGCAGTCCTTTGCTACGGAAAAGCGGTTCAAATTAAACCGGACTGGGCCAGGGCGTGGCTAAATCTGGGCAAAGCTTACAAGCAACTGCATTCCTACGCAGAAACCGTAGCCTGCGCCGATCGAGCTACAGCAATTAATCCCGAAGAATACTGGGCTTGGATGCTGCGCGGGACAGGGCTGTTAAGTTTGCAAAATCACTCAGAAGCGATCGCGGCTTTCGACACCGCAATTCAAATCAATTCAGAAAAGCACGAAGCTTGGTATCAGCGCGGCAGAGTTTTAGAGGAATTGCAGCAGTGGGATGCAGCCGCAACCTGTTACAAAAAAGCAACCCAACTTCATCCGAATTTGCCTGCCATGTGGTATCGGCAAGGCAACGTGTTGGTTCAAGCGGAGCGCTACCCTGAAGCCGTGGCCGCTTTCGAGCGCGCCCTGAAACTCGTCCCCACTAATTGGGAAGCTTGGCTGAACCGAGGTTTGGCTTTGATGAAAGCCGAACGCTACGCAGAAGCTGTAACTTCTTACGATCGCGCCATTCAACTGCAACCACAAAATAGTCTGGCTTGGTTCAATCGCGGCATTGCTTCCGCAAAATTGCACAAATATGCAGAAGCCGTGACAGCTTACGATCGCGTCCTGCAAATGCAACCCAACGACTGCGAAGCTTGGTTTTATAAAGGAATGGCCCTCAAACACCAGTGGGCAGACGCGGCAATTGCTTGTTTCGATCGGGCAATTCAAATTAATTCTTTTTATCCCGAAGCATGGATCGGGCGCGGTCAAACACTGTCAGAATCGAGAGATTTTGAAGGGGCGATCGCAGCTTTTGACCAAGCCGTTCAAATTAATCCGAATTTTCCCGAAGCTTGGCTGGGTAGAGGCATCGCCCTGGCAGGATTGGAACGCTACAAAGAGGCAATTATCGCTTACAGCAATGCCCTACAAATAGAAGGTAATTTTCTAGAAGCTTGGAACTTGCGAGGCGAAGCTTTGGAAAAATTACAGCAATACGAAGAAGCGATCGCCTGTTTTGATAAAGTAATCTCTCTGACTTCAGAAGCAGAAATTACATCAAAAGTAGGGTTGCAACAAGGCGCAGCGCTGGAAAAATTGCAGCGTTACGAAGAAGCCGTCGCAGCTTACAATCGCGTACTAAAAATCGTGCCCGACAATTTTGAAGCTTGGTTGAAACGCGGTAACGCTTTGTCAAAATTGCAGCAGTACGAACAAGCTCTAGCATCATACGATCGAGCAATTACTGTCTGGCCCGATAACTATCAAGGCTGGGTACAGCGAGCTCTGATTCTAGGGGAAATGCAGAATTATTCCCAAGCACTCGTCGCTTTTGACCAAGTGATTCAACTCAAGCCAGACAACTGGGAAGCTTGGGCGCAGCGGGGCGACGTTTTGCAAAAATTGCAGCGAACTCAAGATGCTATTAGTTCTTACGGAGTCGCCCTCGAAATTAAACCCGATTACTACGAAGCTCTAGTCAGTCGAGAAGAATTGAGACTCAAGGGCGCGATGTCAGGAAAGTGGTAAGGGGAAATTGACGAATAGTTTTGAGTTGGGAAATTGCTTTGTTCCTCCTAATCCCGCGCTGGGGTAAAGTTTGAACTATTTAACTTAAAACTAAAAACTTTCCGTCTTCTCTCTCCCTCTGCGTTCTCTGCGCCCTCTGCGGTTCATGAAAAAATCTAATTCCCACAACAATTAGTATTGCTATATCCGGCAGAATATCAGCTCATAATTAATGATATTCTGCCCGTTAAAATAACCTTGAGCAAGTTCAAAATCCACGTAAAAAAGCTTTGAGTTGTTACCACCAATATTCAATAAAATTAAAATTGGGTGAATAAGGTGATTGGTAAAGAACACTAGCGCCAACCGATTGAATCAATGGTTAAATCGAAGCCACTTAGTGAGCTGGGACATTATCCATGAAAACAACTGCACGCTTTTTACTTTCTTTACCAATTTCCCTTACAGTGTGGTGAAATAATCGTGTTTTGAAAAAAATCCACCCATTCAGGCGTTAAAAAGGCTCACCCAGCCTGCTTAACCTAGCTCCCTAGAAACCATCCAAAAGAGCCGGAGACAACCTCTCCTCTAGCCTTTCTGAGTTATCTAAAGAAATAATTTCGGCCTCATCCTAGATTTGCTTATGAATAATCCAAAACTGCTTATCCTAGCCACGATGGGTTCATGGCGGTACTATCAAATTGGTTGGTAGTTTTATACAGTTCGTATTGCCCTTTTGCAGCCGCCTCGCGAGTCCGATTCAGCATTGCTGCCACTTGTGCTTGATCCATCGGCTTAAACGTGCGAGCGGCCTCAAACGCTTGATCGAGGAGTTGCATACTATCAATGCCAGTAATCACGACTGAAGTAGGCAGATTCATCGCATAGTGGAGACATTCGATCGGGCTTACTGTATTACTTCTAAGCACGTAGGGGTCGCCCATAGATTTCATCCCCAATACACCTATTTGGTTCTTCACCAGCACCGGCAGAACTTGTTGCTCAAAACTTCTAAAATGAGCGTCCATCACGTTCAGCGGCATTTGTACCGCGTCAAAACGGAAATTGTTTTGAGCGGCAATTTCCATCACTCGCAGGTGAACCAAAGGGTCTTTGTGTCCTGTAAACCCGATGTAGCGAATCTTGCCCGCCTTCTGCGCTTCTACTAAGGCCTCCATAGCCCCGCCGGGAGCAAAAATGCGATCGGGGTCTTCCATCCGAATAATTTCGTGATGCTGCATCAGGTCAATGCGATCGGTCTGCAACGCTTTCAACGACTCGTCAATTTGCATCGCGGCCGCGCCCTTAGTGCGACCGTCAATTTTAGTCATCAGAAACACCTTTTGCCGGTAGCCATCCTTGAGCGCTGCACCCATCCAGCGGTGGCTGCGTCCGTTGTGATAGTCCCAGGAATTGTCCATAAAATTGATGCCGCGGTCGATCGCACTGCGAATGAGCTTAATACTTTCTTGCTCCTCTCGAAGCCGTCCGATATGGTGTCCCCCCAAGCCAATTGCAGACACTCGCTCTCCTGTGCGTCCCAGCGTCCTGTAACTCATCTCGCCGCTTTGGGTTTGAGCTTGGGCTACTTCATTTTTAACCTCTACTTGAGTCAGTTCATCTTGAGCTAACACGGGTTTCAACAACCCTTCTGAAGCAGCCAGCCCTGCTGCAACCAAACCTGAAGCAGAAGTTACTTTTAACAACTTGCGTCTGCTGATATTCATAAATGCCTTCTTCAAAAAACTACTAGGACTCACTCACCGCTTCGCTGCACTAAAGAGTTTTGAATTTAAGATGTCTTAAAATCCACAGCGCAGCCCGGCTGCAATCTCCCCAACTGCCTACTTTGCCTAATCAATAGTAATGATGAAATTTCTAGTTTTAAGAACTCCTAGACCCGTCAGCAAATGCTTTTAACTCAATAGCATCGTGACTGCAAAACAGGCGCACATCTTTACTATGCTGCACCGATAATGCGTGCAGCCGGCCTTGATTGAGCAACCGAGCCTTGCGATCGACCTCCATCATCCATTGGTAGGCGCGCAAACCGGGTGTGCAGCGTCGGTTAGCGGCATCCATCTCGTGTCGGTAGAAATAGGCATCACCTGCGTGCAGAAGCCAGCCATCGGGTGTATCAATGGCAATGCCAGCATGACCGCGCGTGTGCCCCACCAATGGGATTAGCAAAATCTCCGGCGGCAACCCGTCGAGGTCGCGGACAGCTTCAAAACCGAACCAAGGTTCGCCACCCGCCGAATAGTATTTCCAGCGTTTGACTTCATCCCACTGCCCCGGACGATAGCGCCTTTTTGTGATGAAACCGTGCCGATCCTGTGCGGCATCGATTTCAGCCTGCATGACGTGTACCCTGGCTTCCGGGAAATCCTCTAGACCACCGGCATGATCGAAATCGAGGTGGGTGAGTACAATATGGCGCACATCGCTTGGTGAAAATCCGAGCTGTTCAATTTGATGGATCGCCGTGTACTTGCGATCGAACTGAATGTTATTAAAATGGACGAAAAACGGGCTGAGCCTGGAGTAAGGCGACTGGATATCCCGCAATCCGAAGCCGGTATCAATCAGAACCAGCCCCTGATTCGTTTCAAGGAGCAGACAGTGGCAGACGAGGTGAGCCGTCAGACCGCGACTAAAGCCATCGAAAAGCGCCCCTCCAATGGGACACATACAGCCACAATTGAGATGATGAATTTGCATAAATGTGCTCTACTAAATTACTTAGGCGAGAACCATTTATTCCTCAGTTCCCATCCAAAGCCGATGCTGCATAATGGCATCGATGAACGCCTGAGAAAACTTCGCTAAATCGTCACTACTGGGAGAAGTAAACACGCTTTTATCGGCTGCCATCTTGCCATTGTCTGCGATGTTTACTTCCTTTAAATCTGCACATAAGAATAGTAAGATCGGCGCGAATTATTTGTTAGCAGAACCCGGTTCAGTAAGCTGGCGGTGCATTTCGGCATTAACGGTATCAGGCAAAACCTTGCTCGCGCTGGCCATAATCTTTGTTTTGAGTGAACCGGCAATGATGTCGTCCTTACCCGCCATCAGCGCCTCGAAGCCCTGCTTGGCAACTTCGGCCGGGTCGTCTTTCTTGTCTGCGCCCGCCTTCGTGTCGTCCATTCCCGCCCGATGGAAGAAGTTGGTATCCGTGGGCCCTGGCATCAGCGCGGTAACGGTGACGCCTGTGTCCTTTAACTCGTTACGCAGCCCTTCTGAGAACGAGTGTATAAATGCTTTAGATGCCGCGTAGACTGCCTCGAATGGCCCCGGCATTAGGGCGGCAATTGAGGATGTGAATAGAATCCGTCCCTGGCCGCGATCAACCATATCCTTGACTACCCGTTTAGCCAAATGCACAGACGAGACAACGTTGAGGTTAATCAAATTTAGTTCGTCCTTCAAGTCTGTCTCGCGGGCAAAGTCGCCCCCGACGCCGACACCGGCATTAATTGCGATCGCATCCACTGGCCGATTAGTCGCTTTAATCTGGTTGTAGACCGTCTCAACACCGTCATAGGTAGCGAGGTCTGCCTGCACTGTCTCGACTTTGACACCGAGTCCCTCAAAGGCTTGGGCCGCTTCATTGATGCTCGCTCCGGTGGCGGTGACTAGGAGATCGAATCCGTTTTGAGCGAACTGTTTGGCGAGTTCGTAACCGATACCGTTAGAGGCACCCGTCACGACAGCCAAGGGCCGGGTCAAAGAACTGTTTATAACCATCTAAAATCCTCTGTAACTGCTTCACGCTCGTTTGTCTAGGTTTGCTTCTCTGTGTACCCGACAATCTTTGTGGACTGTGGGCTTTCAACTTTTACAATGCTAAGGAGGTAGGAGTGGGATCGCATCTTTCCCAGGACATAAGCTGTTAGGCATTTAAAGACGGTATCACCTAAAACAAACTTCATGTAATTAGTATAATAATGACAGCATAGAATCATCTCATATAAAGAGCAAATAGAGAAATGATAGAAAGCGTTTAAAAACAACGAACAAAAGCAAAAATTTATATCAAGAACTAGGATAACAGTATTACTGAAAAAGGTAATCATGTAGCTAAAAATGCTGATTTTTATTTGTCAATAGAAACTTTCTCTTAGTGCATTCAGCAAAAATCCGTAAGATTTAGCAATTTTAAAACATAAACAGATGAATATTTAAGTGTTATTAAATACTATCGCCAGCTCACCAATCCAATAATTAGAATATAAATTTGGCAGATGGACAGCTCAAAGATTACCCAATTCTTGAAAAACTAGCGTCGGCACAAAATTAAGTAGCTCACAAATAGACCTCTTGCAAAATAATTTTATGATATAATGAAAAGTTTTGCTGAGAGTTGATTGAATCCCAACTCCTAACT
>NZ_JAUBRA010000108.1:0-12390 GCF_036701555.1 Microcoleus sp. Pol10D4 | reverse complement strand
ATTCCCACCGATTGAACCAGTTATAGAGGGTCTTATAACTTATGCTGAAAATATTCATTAACTCTCCTTTTTTTACTTCTTGCGAAGCTAATATGAGGTAATGTGCACGCGTGACGTACCTGATGATGTCGGCTTTGGCGATAAATTCGCTGTAACAATTTAGACGAAAGAGGATTTATTTCCCTGATAAACATCATATGAAACTGTAATTAACTCATAATTTTGCCGGAAATATCATTATACTATGTATTTGTGTAAGCGTTGCTTGCCGAAGCCATCGCATCCCTCTTTAAAAACTATCCGGAGTATTGTTAAATCATGCAAATTACGATCGACATTCCCGACAATCTACCTCTGACTGAAGCCGATGTGCGACTCGAACTCGCGATCGTACTTTATCAGCAACACAGCCTCCGTCTCGATCGAGCAGCTCAACTCGCTGCAATTGCTGTGGACGACTTCTATCAACTATTAATCGACCGCAATATCGTCACCCCGCCTGCCGATCCCGATGACGAACCCGCCGAACTCATCCTCGCCAGCCTCCGTACATCCCTCCAGCAAATTAAAGAAGGCAAATTACACCCTATTGCCGAACTGTGGGATGACATTGATGAATGACGGCACACCCCACATCCAGCTTGTCTTTTCCGATGAGTTCAAAACACGACTTCGCACCCTCATTAAACGCTACCGCAGCATCCGCACTGACCTACAACCCCTACTTGATGAACTCCTGTCTGGTAACTTCATCGGCGACCAAATCCCCGGCACTGGCTACACCGTATTCAAAGTCCGCCTCAAAAACAGCGACATCCAAAAGGCCAAAAGTGGTGGATACCGAGTGATCTATCAACTCAGGGGCGATACCTACATCTTACTCGTCGTTATCTACTCCAAGTCAGACCAAGATGACATCCCAGCTAATCAAATTCGAGACATTATCGATCACCTTTGAAAAAATAACCAAATTCATAATAATGCTAGGACGATCGCACTACGAGCAACTGCGATCGACTTTGGTAAATTCATGTGTTATCTGCAATATAAGTTTGACGCTCTTGTATCTCTAATTTGTCGAGCTTAGTCATATCCCTTATTTTGGTCATATTCCTCATTTGGTGTTGCCGCTCCCCACAGACAGATAGAAGAAGGCTCGATCGGGCAATTTCTGGGAGCGATCGGATTTCGGCGGAGGTCGAGAGCGGTCAATTTAGTCAAAGATTTTAACGGTTTGATGTCGCTGATTTTATTTTTGTACAGTTCGAGCTATGTCAGGTTAGTCAAGGATTCTAGTGGTTTGATGTCGCTGATGTCATTTCCGTTGAGGTCGAGCTGTTTCAGGTTAGTCAAGGATTCTAGTGGTTTGATGTCGCTGATGTTAGAGTAGCTGAGGTCGAGCTGTTTCAGGTTAGTCAAGGATTCTAGTGGTTTGATGTCGCTGATGTTAGAGTAGCTGAGGTCTAATTTTGTCAGACTCAAAAGTTCTCGATAGGCCTCATCGCACTCAGTAGTCCCTGCTTTCTGCAACAGCACCTCAACAGTACGTTTAGCTTCAGGAATCAAATCAGCCCTTTCTCGACACCAATCAGCAAATGTTCGTCCGCTCTTGGACGATCGCGGTTCGGAGATTAAGCTATAGTAAGTCTATTTGAGTCGTGAATGTAGAACCACCTGAAACGTTTGTGATGATTGAATCCATTGTTTACAAATCAAATGGTTTTGCGATAGAAGGTTGATTTCCGCATGATGCTAGGACGATCGCACTACAAGCAACTACTATCCACTTTGGTAAATTCATATGTTTGTATGCCACTATAAATGTTATAATCTTGTACCTCTAATTTGATAAACTGTATTTTAAATAACTCTTAAAAATCAAAAGGAAGCTGAAATATAGATAATTTTTCAGCTTCCATTTTTAATTAATTTTGATTAATTTAACGCAGACCCAGCCAGGTGAAAAAATCCTGGCGGGTGAAGAACTCTAGCAGCAAAAGTCCCACGAATCCCACCATCGCAAATCGGCCGTTGATTTGTTCTGCATAGGCATTCCACCCAAACGCTGGTTCTGGTTTTGGGGTATTTGGGGTTGTCGGTTTTGGGGATGGAGGAGTTTTAGCAGTCATTTAAAAGTTTTGAGTTTCGTGTTTTGAGTGATGATTTTTGGAAAGCTTTGCGATCGCACAACTTGTAATTTACCAGGAAAATGACAGCCGATCGCTAATCTGCGGACTTTTCTAAACTTTGAACCGATTCGATGAGATTTCGCACGGTTTCAGTACCTTCTGAAGGCTCAAAAAACAGCGGGAACTTGCCGCGAGCGATCATTCTCAAACCCAACGGGCCCAGACTCAGCAAACCTTTAACATCGCGGAAGTAGTTTCCTACTACTTCAATGCCAAATTTGCGCTCATCTATCCAGCCGCCTTCTTTGACGAGATCGATTAAAACTTTGCGGTGGCGGATCGATCGACTCGCTTGGTCGTCTTTGCGATCGAGAATCTCCTGTTTAATCTTACCAATTTGATCCATCGGCGCAACTTCCATCGGACAAACCGAGTTGCAGTAGTAACAGCGGGTGCATCCCCAGACGCCTGCGGTACCCTCGTTGTATTTTTCCAGTCGATTTTCGGTTTCGCTGTCGCGGGAGTCGGCGATCGTGCGGTAAGCTTTGGCGAGGGCGTGGGGGCCGACAAATTCCGGGTTAACTTCGCGGGCGTTGCACTCAGAATAGCACGCACCGCAGAGGATGCAGTTGCCGGTTTGGTCGAGTTTCGATCGCTCTTCTGGAGTTTGCAGAAATTCGCGTTCTGGAATTGCTCGCGAGGCCGTGCTGACATAGGGTTCCACTGCTTCTAGGTTGTCCCAAAAGCTGGTCATGTCAACAACCAAATCTTTAATGACCGGCATATTTCCCATTGGGGCGACGGTGATTTCTGGGATGAAATCGGTAGGCATTTCTGCTGAGCTGGAATGGGCTATTTTTTGCAGTCTTGCGAGTTCGCTGGCTACATTTTCTTTGCAAGCTAATGCCGATCGACCGTTAATTCGCATAGAACAACTGCCGCAAATTGTATTGCGGCAATTTTTGCGAAAAGCTAAAGTGCCGTCGTGTTCCCACTTAATACTGTTGAGGCAGTCGAGGATGGTATTGCTCTCTTCCACATCTAGGGTGTAAGTGTGAACCCGGGGAGCCTCGTTTTGATTTTGGCGCACTACATTAAAGCGGACTTTCATATTTTGAGTAAGGAATTTAGTGTCTATTTTAAGCTAATTTTTCGGACTCTCTAGAAAGCTCTTATTTTTTTAACAACTACCTAAAGTAAGAGATTTTAAAAAAATTTATTATTGTTTGATAAACATCAATAATTCTCAAGTTATAAATCCTAAATTGCCACTTTTTTAAGCGGATTTGTGAGCTATTAATTGGAGATAAAAGTAACTAATCGCTGCAATTTCGCTAGTTCGGAGGTGCGTGATGTCCAGCTTGTTTGTATTAACTTTCATGTTTTCCACACCGGCTTTTTGTCTGGGTCTGCTAAATCCTCAATGGGTGGGACTGGGAACTCGCAAGCGATCGGCTGCCTTGTACGGCGGCTTGATGGCAGTTTCGTTCGTTTTGCTTGGGGTGACAGCACCTAAGCCATTGCAAGCAGCTTCATCGGGGCTGCTGGCCTCAACTGAATGGCCAGAATTTAGGGTAAGCGCACCTTTGCGCTGAAGGTAGCTGGGTATGCATTTCACTTTTTTGGCAGCATTACAAGAAATTTTACCAGGACTTACGGCCAGTTGGGGCGAGAAACTTAGTTTTTTAAGAAAAATATTTGGTTCTACTCATTTACTGCAATTAAAAACCCCGGTTTATAGGCGTCGGAGTGCGATCGCGAACTGTAGGAAAAAATCGTGGTTTTAGTAAGGAGAAATACACTCAGAAACCGGATTGCAGCAGGGTCTGATGTCCAACGTTCTAGTTTACGTCGTAAATCATAGGGATTTGTGAGTTTGCCGGCGGATAAATAAGGAAGTTAACTTCTCAGAATTTACGCACAGGGATTAAAGAAATCGGGTTGTTTAAACAGATATCCTTCGTGCTTAACCTCGGATTTTGGTAAAAGAAACCCGATTTTTGCGTGCTGGATTACTTCTCTTGTTTACTGGTAAAAGTGGCTATGTTTAATTTTTTCGTCCTAAGCTTTCTATTGTCTATCCCGGCCTTCTTTCTGGGTATTGTTAATCCGAAATGGGTGGCCGCACCAACCCGCAAGCGATCGATCGCGATGTACGGCGGGTTGATGGCGGCTTCGTTTGTGCTTGTTGGCGTCACCGTACCCCCTCCGTCTCAGGAAGTTTCAGTGGCGCTTACTGCCCCAAGCGATCGACTAGAATCATCTCAAACCGCTAAGCCCTCACTGCTTTCGGCAGTGCCGACACCCAAGCCGGAGACTGTGAAAACGCCGACACCAACACCGAAACCTGCCATTTCTACTCCCGCACCTGCACTTGCCAAACCAGAGTCCGATCGCAAATTGCCATCTTCAGTCAAATCTGTTGAACGAACCGCAGAGATTGCTCTTGATGCACAGCCGCCAAAGGAAGATACCAAGAAAGTTATTTACGAGTCTTCTAAACCCAAGGTTAAAAGTAGTGCCGATTTTCCGAGTTGCGTTAACTCGGATTGCAACTGTTCTGACTTTTCGAGTCAAGCCGAAGCGCAGCGAGTGTTAGAGGCATATCCGGGCGATCCGTTTAAGCTCGATCGCGATCAAGACTCGATCGC
The DNA here is from genome assembly GCF_036701555.1 of Microcoleus sp. Pol10D4. Lineage (NCBI taxonomy): Bacteria > Bacillati > Cyanobacteriota > Cyanophyceae > Oscillatoriales > Microcoleaceae > Microcoleus > Microcoleus sp. Pol10D4. Next base: position 7,610 of record NZ_JAUBRA010000108.1, on the reverse strand, counting down.
TTGCGAAACGCTGCCTTAGATTTAATCTGCCAACAGCCTCGGTTAATGATGAAGGCTTTTTTCGGTGATAGTACGAATTGAAGAACGCAAATCGATCGGCTAAAATTGTGTAATTGTTGAGCTTGCGGTGCGGGTGCAGCTATGACTTACAGCTTGAGAATTGTCGATTTGCCAACGAGTGAACGGCCACGGGAACGGCTGATGGCGGGCGGCCCGAAAAGTTTGGCGACTGCAGAATTGATTGCGATTCTCCTGGGTACTGGTCAGGGACCAGGCAAACTTTCCGCCGTCGGGCTCGGACAGTATATTTTAAATCAGTTGAGTTTGCACCAGCGCGAGCCTCTGGCTGTGCTACGCAGTATTAGCGTTCAGGAGTTGACGCAGATTCACGGGATTGGCCCTGCCAAGGCAACTTCGATTTTGGCTGCGGTGGAGTTGGGGAAGCGGGTGTTTCAGTCGCGGCCGCCGGAAATGGCTGTGGTTGACTCTCCGCAAGCGGCGGCAGATGCCCTGAGTCAGGATTTAATGTGGCAGTCTCAGGAACGTTTTGCTGTGGTGCTGCTGGATGTGAAAAATCGGCTGCTGGGTACTCAGGTAATTACAATCGGCACAGCAACGGAAACTTTGGCTCACCCACGGGATATTTTTCGCGAGGTGATCCGCCAGGGGGCGACACGGGCGATTATCTCGCACAATCACCCCTCCGGGATTGTGGAACCAAGCCCAGAGGATATTGCTTTGACGCGACAGTTGCTGGCGGGAGCGCAGTTTTTGTCGATTCCGCTGCTGGATCACTTGATTTTGGGTAACGGGGATTTTCGGAGCTTGCGGCAGACGACGACGCTTTGGGACGAGTATCCCCAGGGCGATTGAACTCTTATACTTAACTAATTTCATTACTATCATTAGTTATTTGTATCTTTGGACTCTCCGACGGCTGAATCAGCCCTGACAGCAGGCAAATTTTCCGGCTGGAGTCCCCCGTGATAGCCTGTTTTGGCTGAATGTCGCTGCTGATACTGCGTTTCGAGCACAACTCGGTTAATCTAGTATAAGTAGGCTGAAGAGGTCGCTAATCCGATTTTTTTTGAGCATACTAAACTTATACTGAACCAGCACCTAAATACCCAGTTATTAAGAAATTATTAAATGGGATGTAAAATACACGGTGTGGTGATAGGAGGAGAACTGTGTTTCTGAGACTTGCAGAACAACACCGTAAATTCGTTCAAGATTTGGTAATGAACCTCCAAGCTTTAGCGATCGTGCTAGAGCATCGGGGTTATCTGGCATCCTGCTACACTTGCGGGGGTCAGATGAACAGTGCCTCATTTATGGTCAGTTTGACGGACAACCATCTGATTCGATTTTTAGTGTCAGATTACGGTATCACTTGGACTGAGATGCGGGACGACCGCGAACTCATGAAACTAGAAGGTGCAGAAGCTATTAATCAGTTACAAGAACTGGCAAATCTCGTAAAGTATCAAATCCAACCTTCGGAAGCTACTTTAGCGACGGCGCAGTGATTTTAGCGATTGCGCGGTTCCGAGGAAGGCGACGCAAGAAAGGCAGTGCTTGTCTGCTAAAACCGAATCCCCAGCGAGTTAGTCGAGAGGGTTCATTTAGGTAGACAGCGATGGCTGCTCAACAGACAAGGGTGCTATCAGGCTGCCTTCAGACGGTTTAGCGCTCAGTCGATCGAAGTGAGCCTGGGCAGACGGCATACTTTATGCAAGAAGTCTCAAACTTGGAACCTCTAGTTTTTTTCCAGAATTTGATTCTCCCTTGAGAGCGATTAGCAAAATGTAGAAGTGTGACTGCTCGTTGGCTGCGATGTTAATTTCTCCCTTTGGCATTCACAAGTCAAGGAATTGAAATTAACTTTAAGCAGGCCGGTATAATTTAACATCCAGAGTGAGGATGAGGCTGTGAAGATTGGGCGAAGCGCAGACTCGGGGCTATGGCCTACGGGCGATTCAGGAGTCAACTGCAAAGCCAGTAAGGCTTAATTCCAGCCATTAGTCGTCTGGGCTTGATTGGAAACATCTTCATTTGTCTAAAATTCCTTGTTTGGATACCCGCGAATTCCATGAGACTGTTGGCGAATCAATACTTTGTTTCCTTGGGGCTTTAATCATGAACCGCAAAGATGTCAAGTACGCCAAGAAGGAAGAAGAAAGAGGAACAGGGAAAGAAAAATTAATTGCGGGTAATTACCGGAAATGATCGAAGAGGGGTGCGACGGGAGCAAATGTAAGCTGTCACCCTTCACGGATTCGCCAACAGCATCACAGGCCGGAGCTTAAATTGACACCAATGCCCTTGTGGTCGCCCCACCAAAGTGTTGCCAACCCCCTACACTCGTCCAATTTCCGGTTGCATCCCCAGTTGGGCCGACACCGGCAGATGCTCTGAACCAATTGGCGGTAAAACCTTGGCTGATTTTGCCCCCCAGTGGTGAGAATACCAAACATAGTCAAGCCTCACGAGGGGAAAATTTAATTTCCAGTTTAACTGTTTAACCAGTAAACTCAGATCCCACCCGTGAGGAAAAGTAAAGCCAAAACCCAGTCCTGCTGTTCGGAAAGCATCTTGCATAACCGCTTTCAAATAATAGTAGTCTTGAGACTGGTCAGTCAGATTAAAGTCCCCGGCCGCAATAGTCGGCAGCGTTTCTTTCTGGAGTCGCCGCACTAAATCTTGAATTTGTGCTGGTCGGTCGCCGTACTCGTAAACTGGGATTTTGAGAAAAGGCAAAATTTTATGCTGGCGAAACCACGGTGGCGTTGTTGAAATGTTATAAAGAACTACATCTTGCTGGTTCATTTCGATAACAGCTCGTTCCTGTGGTTCGTTCCCACCTGCTAGCTTTAACTTTTGGAAAGAGCGAATTGGATATCTGCTGAGAATCACATGGTATCCGCGCCCCAGGTGGTGCGGGTATAATGTGGCCAACTTAGAGAATACTTCTTTGGCGTAATCCTCTTTAATTTCTTGCAAACAAATGAGGTCGGGTTTTTCTTCCTCAATTAGGTTAACCAAAGCTTGTGGGGATTTGTGATGCCAGCCGAGGTTGAGAGAAAAAACCTTGAGGGTTGGCTGGGAGTCACTAATGTTCGCCGGCTGGGGAGAAAAGTAGGTGACGTGTAGCCAACCCAGCAAACAGATGCCCGCCACAGAGGAAACAATCGCGAACCGGCGTTTCTTTATGATAAAAAACCCTAGAAGTGGCAGCAGGAAGATTGGCAAGAAAATCCAAGGAACAAAATCCCCCATCAAGGCAATCGGCCACAGCCTGTCCCAAAAGATCAGTCTCAGAATCAGATAGCTGACAATCAGTGCTGAGTAGGCGTAGGCGAGCAGTTGAACAATTCGCTGCAAAAATCGGTAAGGCTTAATCATAGCGCCGTCTGCAATAGCATCCTCTTACTGGTGTGGGGACAAAAAACTGGATACTGCTGAGCTCAAATTAACTGAAATGGCCGCTCCCCTGCTGAGCCTAGGGAATACACTTCTCCTGTGTCCGGCTCTTTTATTTTATACAGACTTCTGGCTGGAAACAGTGATTGAAAATCCCGATCGATAATATTGCTATTTAGAGTAAGTTGTTGGTTAAACCAAAATTAGCGATCGCAAAGTTAGGAATCTCAAGCAAATGATCAATCTCAGCGAACTTCTAGAACCCATCGCCAGTCAATTTCGCAGTCTGGGAATTCCCGAACCAATTACCCATTGGGGACACCCTGTAATGATGGGGATCGTGGTAGTGGCGATGGGCAGTTTTGTCGGGTATACGGGATGGCAGGGACGTTTGGCCACCGATAAAGATGTCGCACTCAAAAGTCGCTCGGATCACCGCAAGCTTGCACCGTGGATGTTTCTGTTTCTAGCTTTGGGCTATACAGGCGGCTTGCTGTCGCTGGTGATGCAGCACCAGCCAGTCATGGAAAGCCCGCATTTTTGGACGGGTTCGGCAGTGCTGGTTTTACTGGCTATTGGCAGCTTGATTTCGCTGACGGGTTTTGGGGGCAATAAGCTGGCACTGCGCGCAGTTCACGCTTATTTAGGCACGACGGCTTTAGCACTTATGGTGCTGCACGCGGCTTTCGGTTTAAAATTGGGGCTGTCTATTTAGAAGAGGAAGAGGAAGGGGAAGGGGAAGGGAAAGAATGTAAGGAAAGAATTTTTGCCATAACTTACGCACGGGTAGCCAGAAACCGGGTTTTTTACCCAAGTTCACGGCATTTAGCCCTTTACCCCGGTTGAAAAACCCGGTTTCTTTGGTAAGGAGTGCATAAGTCTTGCATAGGTTTCCCTGAAATATTCCCCCTCTAAATTGCTAATAATTAATGAATCAAGCAACGGGTGTCATCTTCTGTCTTGCCTACATTTTGGGATTGATTTCTACAGCGGTTTCTTGGGGTAGATACGCGATACTTGCTTTGGGAATAGCGGTAGCGATCGCCCTGCCGAAATTGTTGCGAAAATATACTAAAAATTCTGTCAAAGTTACTAAGAAAAGACGCAGCCGACAAAAAGAAAATGCTCTTGAAGAACCCTTAGATGCGAGGGAAGAATTGAGTTTGTTGGAGATGCTGCCGAGAGCGAAATGGGTGTGGGCGGTGGCGGGTTTGGTGGCATTTCTAGCTAGCGTTTATTTTGCAGTTCGATCGCCCCAACCGGCAATAGATGACATCAGCAAACTGATTCCGGCGGTTGGGAACACTCAAGAAGTGGCGGTGACAGTTCGCGGTAGAGTTGTCAGTACGCCTCGATTGACTCTATCGGGTCGATCGCAATTTTGGCTAGAAACAGATTTAGTTAGCGAAATCAACGGCGGCGAGGGAGGAGCAGTTGTAAACCGCCCAGTATCCGGCAAACTCTACGTTACAGTGCCGCTGCTGCAAGCAACGGGTTTGTACGCCGACAATACGATCGCAGTTGTGGGTTCCTTGTACAAACCCCAGCCGCCGTCGAATCCGGGGGCTTTTAATTTTCAAGCATATTTAGCCAGAGAAGGGGCTTTTGTAGGGCTCAAAGGGCGTCAAATTGACTGGAAGAGAGAAAAGGCGATCGCGGATGTAAATCGAGTTAACAGCCAAACGGCTGCTTTCTTGGAGCCAAGCGGGATGCAGCCATCGAAAATTCAAGCGATGCGGCAGCGGATCGTGCGATCGCAACTATCGCACTTAAATGTTCCCGAAGGGCCCTTGATCAGTGCGATCGCCCTCGGCAAACAAGCAGTCGATTTACCTTACAACATCCGCGACTATTTTGTGCAGGCTGGATTGGCCCACGCGATCGCAGCTTCCGGCACTCAAGTTTCGATGGTTTTGGCTTTAGTTCTAGCTTTAACCAGGCGTTTTTCCAAACAACTACAATTTAGCTTGGGCGTCGGTGCTTTATTTTTGCTCGTGGCATTAACTGGCTTTGAAGCTTCAGTATGCCGCGCCGCTTTGATGGGATTTGGAACACTATTTGCTTTGGTGCTGAACCGCCAAGTTAAGCCGCTGGGATTGCTGTTAATCGCTGCTACTATTTTACTGCTACTTAACCCTTTGTGGATTTGGGATTTAGGTTTTCAACTGAGTTTTTTGGCGACTTTGGGGTTAATAGTGACAACGCCCCCGCTGATGGCAAAGTTGGACTGGATGCCGCCCGCGATCGCTTCGATTCTTGTGGTTCCGATCGCGGCTTCAGTTTGGGTGCTGCCACTGTTACTTTACGTTTTTAGCGTGGTATCACCTTACAGCATTTTAGTTAATATTATTGCGGCTCCTTTGCTGTGGATTTTGAGTATTGGGGGGATGGTTAGCGCTTTAGCTGGATTGATTTTTCCGCCTGCTGGCAGTGTTTTAGCACAACTGCTGGACTATCCGGCAAAGGGGTTAATTGCGATCGCCCAATATTTCTCGCAATTACCTGGGAATTCGGTAGCTGTCGGTCAAGTATCTGTGTTTCAACTAATCGCGCTTTACAGTTTAATTTGCTGGGTTTGGATCGGGGGAAGTTCGGCAACGGATTCTGTAACGGATGTCACGGATAGAAGGAGGAAGGAAGAAAAAAGAAGGAAGCCGGAAGCAGTCAGAGGGAAAAACCAGGAAAAAGGGAAAGGGAAGAAGGGGAAAAGCAGAGTTATTGAGCTGCCGAGTTTTTCATCTGCTTGGATTTTACCGCTAGCGCTGGTGGCGGGAATTAGCATCATAGTTTTGCCAGCTTGGCAGGTTCAATCATCTTTATTTCAAGTTACTTTGCTGGCGACATCTGGCGATCCAGTTTTAGTAATTCAAGATAGGGGAAAAGTGGCGCTAATTAATAGCGGTGATGAAAATACCGTAAGGTTTACAGTGTTGCCTTTTTTGCATCGGCAAGGAGTTAATTCTGTGAATTTTGCGATCGCCACTCACGGTCATTTAGGATTGAGCGGTGGTTGGGGAAAATTACTAGAACGCTTGCCAATTAAAACATTTTATGATAATAACGCTCCGAAACAAATTCATCGCGGCAACAATCAGGAATTTATAACGGCTGTGCAATCTCGCCAAGGCGTTTACTTTCCTTTAGAAACTAACAGTACAGTTGATCTGGGTTCGACGCGGTTGCAGTTGGTGAATGCGGAGATTCCGGTGGTAGAATTGCTGGTGGGCAATAGAACTTGGTTGCTCGTCGGTGAAATGACACCGGAAGCGCAAAAAAAATTGGCAGCAACGGGAACCTTGAAGCCGGCTCAAGTGCTGTGGTGGTCAGGAAAAGCCCTGACGGCTGAGTTATTAAGCGCGGTTGGGCCGCAAGTGGCGATCGCATCTGCTAACGAAATCGACCCAGAAACCGCCGCCCAACTGCGCCAAAGCAAAACCCAGATATTCTGGACAGGGCGCGACGGAGCCCTCCAGTGGACTCCAGCAGGGGGATTTAAGACCACTTTGGAATCTGAAGAAAATCAAACTTCTTTTTTATAATGATTTACAATGTGGCGCACTGTGCGGTAAAATACTTTTAGCTCACATCTCAAATCAATTGGAGAGGTGGCAGAGCGGTTGAATGCGGTAGACTCGAAATCTATTTTAAAGGCAACTTTAACGTGGGTTCAAATCCCACCCTCTCCGTACATCCCTTGCTACACAAGGCTTTGAGGTTATCAGCTTTTTTAGCCATCTGTGCAATTTATCGGTAGTGGTATATAAAAACGGTATATAAACCGCTTTTATATACCACTTTTTGCTTTCACTCCACCCCGCATCAGGGCGATCGGTCAGGGTAGGAGTATCTCTAAAATTGCCTCCACATCTGCCAAGTCAGCCTTCGACTTTTTACGCCGCGCTTTTAACTGGTTGAGCAAGTCGGCCGGCTCTGGGAAGTCTGCGACGGTCGGAGCCGAGTTTTTATTTTCTTCCCGATCACGCCGCACTTCCTTGAGTTCTTGCTCCAGCATCTGCACCTTCAGTCCTAAATCGCCGTTGCGCTCGTGTAACTGATTCAGCTCTACATCCCATTCTGCAAGTTGCTTGTTGGCCGCTTTCAATTCCTGCCCATTGCTAACAAGTTAGAAGGGGGTAGATTTTGTCAATACCTCTTAGAATAGAAATATTAGGGAATAATAATGATAA
>NZ_JAUBRA010000177.1:0-1069 GCF_036701555.1 Microcoleus sp. Pol10D4 | reverse complement strand
GAAAAATCTTCTCTTTATCCCTTGGGCTTGTCTTGGCAACTAGATTAACTGCTACCCCTACTTATTGAGCCGATACTTTCTTTTAATATATTGAAGTTGTTTCTTAATCGCTTTTCTGCGTTTTTTTGTGATGGTCTTCGTTTCTTTGCTACTGTCAAGTATTCTTTTCGGGCTAGGTTTCGATAAGTTCTTGGTTTTTTTTTACTGGTGACTGAATTTGAGTGTGCAAAGCATCTATGATTGTTTCGGTTTGTTCCCTGGCTTGATTCAATATTCCTAAATCGTTAGGATATTTAATGTCGGCTGGCGCACAGGTTGCGTCTAATATTAATTTTCCTTGATTCTTCGGCTCGCTGATGTCCGATGACTTTTTATCGACTACTTTGCCTGGTGTTTCGGTCTGCTCTTTGACCATTTTTTCATTAATTTTATTGACTAGGTTGACACCTATTCTCTGTCGAAAATGAACCAACATTGATGAGTCGAATGGTGCTTGACTCCTATAGCTGGTCATGCCTATAAAGTATTGTAAGTATGGGTTTTCTCGGATTTGTTCTATTGTTTCGCGATCGCTGGTTCCTAACCTTTCTTTAATAATTAATGCTCCCAATGCCATCCGAAAAGATTTCGCTGGAGCTCCCATATCTAGGGAAAAGTTTTGAGCATATTCTGCTTCAAATGCGAACCAAGGAATTAGTTTCGCCATGATTACCCAACGATTATCTTCTAACAATTGCCCCTCAAAAGGCAAGTCAAAGTTGGATGGCGGGTTTGGGGTTGGGTCAACTTTTCGGTACATTACGAAAGTGATGTTGTACTAGGCTTTGGACAGATTTTAGCTCATAAGCTTGCACACGCGGAGTGTTCAAACCAGTCAAAGTCTTTTTCTGTAAAGGTTTTAGGCTTTTTAAGCAAGCCCTAGTTAGTCTAAACTACAGTTAATGAAGTTAACTCGAAATAAACGTCGCTTTTATCAACAAGGTATGCGGGCTGCCTGGGGGGGTGACAAAGAGGTCTACGAGATAGACTGTATAAGGGTTGCAGCCCGCATACCTTGTTGATAAAAGCG
>NZ_JAUBRA010000176.1:0-1079 GCF_036701555.1 Microcoleus sp. Pol10D4 | reverse complement strand
TACTCCCTTCCCGCTAGAAGACTATAGAATGAGATTATAGATATGTTGAATCGTGTTGGCAATTTGGATGGGAGTCTGCAATTGTTGAGTTTCAAAAAAGGTTTTAATTCGCAGTTCAACCTGCTCGATACTTTTGTCACTTGGCAAATGATGTAGTAGTCTCAATCGGAGCAAATGAATTAGATATTCGACTAAATTAAAATTCGGAGAATATGGTGGTGTGTAAACAAATTCAACTGTTATCTGTTCCTCAATCCCTGATGTGAATAACTCAGCCCATAAATAACGGCGCAGCTTATTTTTATGCGTAGAATTGTTATCTAATATGATTGTCAAATGCTTGATTTTTTCCTGAATACAGTAGGAGCATAGCTCTCCAAAATATAATGCTAAGTCTTCTGTTTTGGCAGTTGGTACTAACCGCAAGAATTCTGCTCCACTCACAGCATCTACTGCTAATAATCCATTTAATTTCTCTCTCTTTTTACTTTCATTTGATGACACTTGAGGTCGAGTATTTTTTAATGCCCATCCGTAGTATGTACTTGGTCGGTTATATACTGCGAATTCATCAAAGAAGATAATTTTCTCCCCAGGCTTTTTCTGGCGCATTTTTTTTTTAGCATCTTCACAAACTCTTTTTGTTTTTCTGGTGAAGCATTCTCGTAATCTCGGTGTGCTTTTTGATGTGATAGATTCAACTTATCTAATATTTCATAGATTCTCGATGTTTTCAACTCTATTCCCCATCTTTGCTTTATTACGAATGCTATAATTTTTCCGGTCCAGATTTCTCGGTCTATTCCATACTTAGTTGGCCTATCGTTCAATACCATTTCTTTGATCTCTTGCTGCCGCTCAGGATTCAGCCTCTCTTTCACTTGATGCTTGATTGGCTCCACTAGCCCTTCTAATCCTGCATCTAGATATTTACCAATCCATTTGGCTATGGTTAAATCTGTAGAGCCTACTAATTTGGCTACTTCCCCTCGACTTTTTCCTTCACTTAGATACCTGATTGCTGATAGTCTTTGTCGTATATATGCTTGCTGATTCTTGTAATATAGTCGCTGCCACTG
>NZ_JAUBRA010000175.1:0-1091 GCF_036701555.1 Microcoleus sp. Pol10D4 | reverse complement strand
TGCTTTCTATTATGCCATCAACTTAGCCAGACAATTGTCTGAGTATTTATACTGATTGCAAAAGTGGGATGCTCCCAAATGAAACTGTAGATATTTCCCTAAAAGCTACTGATAGTGAATTATCCCAACCAGAATTTTGGCAAGCCATACAATCTTTAGCGCGACGCGGCTTAGTGGAAAAAGTGTTAGTAGGAACGCGATCGATGTTTTTTCTCAATCCCGTCTTCAAAGCATACATTCAGTGCAAGTTAAATCTTATATAAGCTATAGGTGATTTCACCCGATCGCAACGCAATTAAACCACCGAATTACTCTTTTCTATTCTACAAAGATCGCATAAAAGCATTCACCGCATCATATTGGTCTGCCATACGCGAATAGAACTCGATCGATCGCAAATCCAAATCCGCCAACAGTTCACTCTTACTCACCAACTCATATCCCGTTGGACGCAAGCAATAAACCGAAATTACACCATCCTCCCAAAACCAAACCTCCTGCACACCCACCCGACGATAGATTTCCAGCGTATCAATTCCACCACTCGTCACTGTCACCTCGATCGCCAAATCTGCAACTGACTTGCGCGTACCCAAACAATAAGACTCATCCGGTTCTTTCCGTGCGCCCAATTCCTTTATCCCGATCGTCGTACTGCCACGCCCGTAGAAACGAATATTTCTCATCCGCATATAAATTTCTAAAAGCTGGCCTAAAGTGCTTTTAGGTTCTTCGTGGGCCTCAGATAAAGGGGCCATAATTTCTAAACACCCATCCAAATAAGTTAAACGTGCCCCCGTTCCTACCAAATCTGCATCCAACTTTTCCAGAGTCTCCCATGTCACGTTTGACAGGAAGGCCCCACCTGTAACCACTCCTGCTTTAGAAATTGCGACAACCATCTGACTTACCTTTCACCATCATTTTTCCATCATATACCACTTCAAAAAGTGGGAGTCTATAGTCAACTGTTGACTGTTGACTGTTGACCGTTAGCCGATAAAAATATTTTTTCCCAAACAAAAAGCGCCCCTATTTCTAGGAGCGCTTTTTGTTAATCTCAAGTTAAAAATTAACCGTTGATAGAAGGA
>NZ_JAUBRA010000174.1:0-1092 GCF_036701555.1 Microcoleus sp. Pol10D4 | reverse complement strand
TATCGCTTGAGTCTGGCATCGTCGATTTTTTCTCGTCGTCGATGGATGATAAAAGCCCTTAATAATAACCTCTTCATTCCTGGGGCAAAAATCCTGTCCCCAGCGTCAATTGCATATTGGCAATCGCGCAGTTGATGAGCCAAACACACTTGCCATTGTGGTGCGGGGTGATTTTTTTGAGCGCTAAATAAGTCTGACACCCAGATGTCAGGACGATGTTCTCCTAGAACTTCGTTAATTACTCCAGTGCCTCGACTCGGACGGATGACGTGTAAACAAACATCCTGGTTCTGAAACACCCACTCCCACTGATTCTGTCCATTAACTCTGGCACTGGTTTCATCTGAACAAATTAATTTTGCCCGCCGCAACCGTTGTAGTATTTGACTTACTTGGTCGTCTAAAGTGGTTTTGACTTTTGCCAACAGGTTTGCGATTGCTCCTTCGGAAATCTTGAGTCCAAAAACAGATGCAAATATCGACGATAGCCGTTCGTAGCTGATGGCATGAGTGTAACGAAGATATGTGACTAAGCTTTGAATAGAACTGCCAAACGGTGAACCTGGTTCCATTCCCAATGGTACAGGGGCAACATACTCGGTTTGACAGCAGGCACACTGACCACCATAACGTTCTATTCGGGTGATGATGGGGCGAATTGGGGGTAGTTCGATTTTTTCGTAGACGGATTGCAATTTTTGGGTGGCGGCGGTGACTTTCTCTCCACACTGGGGGCAATTTTTGAGTTGGGCGATGATTGTTTGGTCGGGAGCAGGATGTAGTTCTCTTCCCCCTCCTGCTCTTCCTAGGCTTCTTTGTCTTTTTATCCCCTCAATTTTCGATGGCTTAATATTGGCCTTGAATCCTTTGGACGGTGGAGTGCTGGAATTTTGGCTAGTTTTTTTGGGAGATGGGCTTAGTTTTGGTTGGTCTGTGGTTGCTAACGCTGCGGTTAGTTTTTGGATTTTCTCCCATAGCTCTACTATCAAGGCTTCTTTTGCCTCGTTCGATAGCTGTTTTAGGTCGGGGAGTTTTTCCATTCTTTGATCTAATGTCTATCTTGTCTTCTTGTCAAGGGGGTTGAGCAATTAC
>NZ_JAUBRA010000107.1:0-13281 GCF_036701555.1 Microcoleus sp. Pol10D4 | reverse complement strand
AGTTGAATTCCTTGACGGGGTAGATTCATATATCTCTTTTTTTGTCAACTTCTAATACTGTACCGACGCTCTAGCTGACACGAAAAACTAGAAAATATAAGAGCCAGAGAGAGTCGCCTTCCCCAGTGCCCGGGTGGCGCCGTAAAACCAAGCAATCACAGAGTTTTGCCCTTGCAAAGTGTACCGAACAATGACAGAATCATTAAGAATCAAGACTAAATCACTTTTATGCTGAAAAAAATATTTAAGCAAATTTCCAAGTCAGGCAGTGATGAAAATTTTCTGCATTTTACAGAAAGTGTAGAAGTAGCAATATCGAAAATTTTATCACTGGCGATGATTTGGGTAATTCTCCTCAGCGTTTGCGATTTGCTGATTTTTTTAGCAAAAGAATTTGTAAACCACAGTGATAATTTGTTAAAAGACACGTTGTTTGTCATATTTGGGTTATTTTTAAATGTTTTAATTGCTCTAGAAATATTGGAAAATATTACAGCTTATCTGAAAAAGCACGTAATTCAAGTAGAGCTAGTTATTGTAACTTCTTTGATAGCAGTATCTCGAAAAATCATCATTCTTGACCTAGAAAAGAAAACAGCAGCCGACTTGATTGGTTTGGCTACTGCAATTTTCGCGCTTTCCATCAGTTACTTGATAGTGCGGTTCACAAATAGAGGAAATAATTAATATTGGGAAGTGGGGATGGCGAATTTTTAATGAAAAATATCCTATCCGGTCGCTCGACCGGACATGATATTATTCCAACAAACCAGGAGGAGGCACAATTTCAATTCTGCCTTGTTCTAAGTCAACAACTGGCACAATCTCTTCCACAAAAGGAATCAATATTTTTGTTGATTTAGGCTCTTTAACGCGAATTTTCCGTGGTTTGCGGGTATTTCTGGGGTCAGCATTTGCTTTGGGAGTTTCAGGCTGTTTTGGCTTTTCCAATTCTGCAGCGACAGTTTCCGGCGGTGTTAGATTCGTTTCTACTTCTAAAAGGTCGTTACCTGCGGGAATAATATCAGTTACCTTGCCTAAGATTTCCCCGGTTAACTGGTTAAAAACTTCCATACCGATCAAATCTTGGACGTAAAACTCATCAGATTCAAGGTAAGGTCGATCGGTCTTTTCAACAAACAACTTACAGCCCCGCAGCGCCTCAGCACCATCGCGGTCTTCCACACCCTCTACCTCTACAGCATACAGCCCTTTGCCCGGAATGTAGCGACCGCCCAAAAACTCGATCGGTTCCGGTTCACTTTTGTTAGGGCGCAAAATCCACCGCTTCCCCGGTTCGATAAACCTTTCAGGGAAATCCGAATCGGGATAGACTCGCACTTCCCCGTCCAAACCTTGAGCTGCTACAATTTTACCGATTTCTATCCATTCAGACATAAACTTTTTGGCAATTGGGAATTGGGAATTGGGAATTGGCAATTGGGAATTGGGAATTGGGCATGGGGCATTGGTAGCAGAAAAGCCTTGGTAGCAAACAACAAATAACTAATGACTAATCACTGATGACTAATGACTTCTTTACACCAATCCAGTTCTCAGCGCTACCACTGCGGCTTGCACGCGGTCATCCACTGCCAACTTATTCATAATACCGCGAACGTGAGTTTTAATAGTATTTGGACTCAAGTAAAGCGCCGCTGCTATTTCTGGATTGCTATTACCTTCCACCATTAATTTTAACACCTCCAACTCCCGCTGCGACAACTGACCAAAAGTAGTTGTAGAGGCAGGTATGGGGGGTTTGAGATGTTCGATGACAGTCCGGGCAATTTGAGGGTCAAGATATGTAGCGCCCTCTGCTGCGGCTGCAATCGCTGCTAACAGCCTGTCTACGGAAGCACCTTTAATACAATAAGCATCAGCCCCGCTAGAAAGGGCAGCAATAATTTCAGTTTCTGCCGTGTGAGAAGTTAACATTACTACTCGAACTTCTGGCAGTTGTGCTTTAATTTGCTGCGTCGCTGCTATGCCGTCGAGTCGTGGCAAACCGATATCCATCACAATGATATCAGGTTTGAGTTTCAGTGCGGCTGCTACGCCTAAATAGCCGTCTTCTGCTTGTCCTACTATTTCTATTTCTGGGGAATCGGCTAAAACTTGCTCTAATCCCAGTTGCATCATCGGGTCATCTTCAACAATTAAAATTCTCATAATACGAAGGAAGAAGGAAGAAGGAAGAAGGAAGAAGGAAGATTACTTAGTTGTTAATATTTTACATGAACTTCTACCGAACCTATAACCTATAACAAATAACAAATAACAAATAACAAATAACCAATGACTACTGACTAATGACTACTGACTAATTTTTAAAACCTCCACGAATTCGCCCGGTTCAATCCCGGTGTCCGCTGGTGGCAAAACGGCTAAACCACTCGTATTGGCGAGGTTAATTAAATTCGCTGAATTTTGGCTGCCACTAGCAGGTTCAAATTCCCACACTCCGGCAACTAAATGCAGTTTACCCCAAACATAAGTTTCGCGCTTGCCCTGCGATCGCAATTCAGAATTACACCTAGCTTTGAGAAACTCCGGCCCCCAAGCATCCGGGGCAAGCCCAGACATCTTTCTCAAAGCAGGCACAACAAACCGCCAACAGCAGACTAAAGCCGAAACCGGATTTCCCGGCAAACCAAAATAGAGACAATCCGAACTCAAACTCGGCGAATCATCATTTTTTTCACCTCGTTTAAACTCAGCAACAGTTAAAGGTTTCCCCGGCTTAATCGCCACAGAACTAATGTGAACTTTTCCTCCCAAATCTGCCAAAATTTTCTCGACATAATCGTAGTCTCCTACCGAGACGCCGCCCGTAGAAAGCACCACATCCGCTGTTGCAACAGCGCCGGATATCGCCTTGTTTAACGCATCTTCATTATCAGGAACAATGCCCAATCGAACCGGTTCAAATCCCATTTGTGCCAACAAAACTGTCAAAGCATACTGATTCGAGTCTACCAGTTTCCCCGGTGTCAGAGGTTGGTCAGGCGATACCAATTCGTCACCCGTAGAAAAAATTGCCACCCGCAGTCGCCGATAAACGGGAACTTGAATGCACTGGGCAGTTGCTAACACCGCCATTTCAGGGGCATTGATAACTGTACCGGGAGTTAGCAAAGTTGTTCCTGCTTGATAAAAAGCGCCTCCCGGCCTGACAAATGCTTGCGGTTTTTCAGGAGAAACTAAGATAAAAATACGATCGCCCTGACGCCTTGTTTCTTCCTGCATTACCACCGTATCAGTACCCTCTGGCATCATACCACCCGTAAAAATTCGCGCCGCTTGCCCCGATTGCAAGGTATTTTGAGGCTGATATCCGGCTGGAATCTCTTCTACTACTTCGAGTACCGCTGGTTTTTCGGCGCTGCAATTTTCCACATCCGCAAACCGCACCGCGTACCCATCCATTGCTGAATTATCCCAATAAGGAAAATCCAGGGAACCAGTGACGGGTGCCGCCAAAATGCGCCCCGATGCTGCCAGCAAGTCTACAGTTTCTACATCCCGCTGACTGTCGAGGGGTTGCGCCAAATTTAGAACGATCGATTCTGCTTCTTTCACTGACAGCATGACTGTCTCCTTGTTTTGATAACACTCATGATTAAGTTTAGCAAAATATCCAGAGATATTGGTGATATAATTTTTTTGTATTTGGGCAGTCAACCTAATTTTTGGTGTTAATTGCTTATGACTATTTCTCGTTTGGTTGTTAGACTCAATTGTTTATCCTTATTTGTGGTGGCGATACTGATATTTTTAACTCAACTTTCAGGGTTAAAAGTCAGCGATTTATTCTTGCCGCCTTATTCTTATCCCCATCCCAATGTCGCCTTGTTAACTCGGACTTTCCAAATTTTATGTTCTGTACCCGTCATTGTTTGTACTTTCACCTATAAATTAGCTCAAAGTATTCAACCGCGCACTTCAGAAAATCGATTTATTCTGTTTTCGGCTTTGTTAACAGGTGGATTTTTACTAAATGAAATTTACAGAATTCATATATATATGGTGGCCGGGGGAATTCCTAAGCTAGGAGTAAGTCTTTTATACGCCGTTGTTTTGTTTTCCTACGGATGGTTTTTTCGGCGAGAACTAAAGTTGACTCCCTACCAAATATTGTTAGCGGGTGTAGGCTTGTTGTTTTTTGCGATCGGCGTGGATTCCCTACATTTAAAAAACAAAATATTCTCCAGTTTACTAGAGGGAGTACCTAAACTATTTAGCGAAATTAACATTGCATTTTATTATTGGTATATCTGTAAGTGTTTCCTCCAAAAAGCTTTTTATAAAAAAATTAATGGCTAGTTATAAGTACATGATATAATGAGTAAAAGTGCATCAAAAAATATTCCTAAAATCCTCTTAATCATTAATATTTACAGCATCTGCATCGATCGGCATTGAGCTGCATTTATATACATAATCTGGCTTAAAAATCCCAACGCATCCTGATAAAATACCATGATAGCAGTTACCATCAACTTCAACTCTATAGTTAAACTAACCGACGACCAATTTTATCAACTGTGCCGCGAAAACCCCGATGTCAAATTTGAACGCAACGCCAAAGGAGAAATAATCGTCATGCCACCCACAGGAGGAGAAACCGGAAATTACAATTTGGAAATAGCTACTGATTTTGGAATTTGGAACAGACAAACTAAACTGGGAATTTGTTTCGATTCTTCAACTTGCTTCAAACTGCCAAGCGGTGCAAATCGTTCTCCCGATGTCTCTTGGATTGAAAAATCAAGATGGGATGCACTCACTCTCGAACAAAAACAAAAATTTCCTCCCATTGCCCCGGATTTTGTCTTGGAATTAATGTCGCCAACCGACAGTTTAAAAGATACCCAAGACAAAATGCAAGAATACATGAACAACCAAGTAAAATTAGGCTGGTTAATCAACCGCAAAACGCGCCGAGTCGAAATCTATCGCGAAGGACAAGAAAAAGAAGTTTTGGAATCTCCAACGGAACTTTCAGGAGAAGATGTGTTGCCCGGTTTCGTGCTAAACTTGAAAACACTGTGGCAATAACTAGACATCTTCCATCTATCAGCGTTTATTTTCGTTCATCTGCGGTAAAAAAAATCTAATGGAAACCAATACAGAACCTACTGCAACCACTGGCTTAACAGCGGAACAACACAAACAGAAAATGCAGCGGCGCCAAGAAGTGCAATCACAGCGAATCGCTAACTCCTCAAAAGAAAAAGGTTTAATTATAGTCAATACGGGTAATGGTAAAGGCAAAACCACGGCTGCCTTGGGAATGGTTGTGCGATCGCTCGGTCATGGATACCGCGTCGCCATAGTACAATTTATCAAAGGCGCCTGGGAACCCGCAGAGAAAGCCGTTTTTCAACTCTGGGAAAAACAGCTAGAATTTCATGCAATGGGAGAAGGCTTTACCTGGGACACGCAAGACCGCGATCGAGATATCGAAACAGCTCAAAAAGCCTGGGAAAAATCCCTAACTTTTATCTGCAATCCCGAATTTAAATTAGTTCTTCTAGATGAAGTCAATATAGCATTAAAACTAGGTTATTTGCAAGTCGAGCAAGTGCTTTCCGGGTTAGACCAAAAACCCGAAGAAACCCACATTATTTTAACAGGCCGAGGCGCCCCGCCAGCGTTAATTGAACGGGCCGACTTGGTGACAGAAATGACTTTAGTTAAGCATCCATTCCGAGAACAAGGGATTAAAGCTCAAGCAGGTATTGAGTATTAATGTTGTTTGTAGTCAATACTTTGGCGTCCATCTAAAATTTCAAAAAAGAGCTATGCTGGCAACATCAGAGTAAAAGTTGACCCCTTGCCAAACTCGCTACTCACAGTAATTTCTCCCCCCAGCATTTGAGAGTATTTCTGCGCTATTGCCAAACCCAAACCCGTACCTCCGTACTTGCGGGTAGTCGAAGCATCAGCTTGCGTAAAAGGTTGAAATAATTTTTGTAGTTGTTCAGGAGTTATCCCAATTCCCGTATCAGAACACTTAAAAATTAACTGTTCAGATTCCCAACTATTTTCGTCATTTTTAATTTTTTCAACGCGGAGTGTAACTGTTCCTTTATGAGTAAACTTAGCTGCATTACTGAGCAAATTAAACAAAATCTGAGTAAACTTAATTTGATCGGAATACAATTCGCCAATATTATTAGGACACTCTACATTCAGGCGATTAGTGTTTCGCAAAAATAGCGGTTCAACAGTTCTCGCTACATTTTGAACTGTCTCCGACACGTCAAAAGTTTCTAATTCAAGTTCCGCATGACCGGCTTCAATCTTCGACAAGTCGAGAATATCATTAATTAAGGAAAGTAAAAGCTGGCCTGAATGGTGAATTCTCTCCAAATCCGACACAAAATCTTCTTCGCCCAAATCTAAAGCCTCTTCTTGCAGAATCTCGCTGTAACCGATAATCGCATTCAGAGGAGTTCGCAGTTCGTGGCTCATGTTAGCTAAAAACTGACTTTTAGCCAAATTAGCTGCTTCTGCGGCTTCCTTTGCCTTGTAGAGTTCTACCTCTGCTTGCAAGCGGTCGGTCACGTCTTGAGCCAGCACTAATTCAGCATTCCTGCTATCAAAGATCATGGTATAAGAAGTAATTTCTACATCAATAATTGTTCCGTCTTTTTTCTGGTGCTTCCACACACCTGCAAAGTCAATACCGGCATCTAGTTGGGTTATATTTTCTAGGAATTTCGGCAACTCTTGGGGGGGACGAATGTCCGCAACGGTCATGTTGAGAAATTCGTCGCGAGTGTAGCCGTAGTGTTGGACAGCAGCCTGATTGACGGCTATAAATTCTAGAGTTTCTAAATCGTAAACCCACATCGGATGGGGGTTATTTTTAAACAAAAGTCTGTAGCGTTCTTCCGAGGCTCGCAGTTCGGCTTCGGCTTGCTTGCGCTCGGTAATGTCGCGGACAACCGTGCAAATAATCTCGCGGCCGCCGTAGGAAATCACGCTCCCGCTCACTTCTACATCCACGCAGGAACCGTCTCGGCGACGGTAGAGAACTTCGCCAATTCTGAATTGTTTGTCCGTCAGCAGCAACTCGATATTGTTGTCAATTAGGTCTTTAGAGTAAGCGATGATATCGTAAATAGTTAGTTGCCAAATCGCATCAAGACTGTAATCGAGCAGGTCTCTAAACGCTGTATTGGCTTCCAAAAGGCGTTTGGTTTGAGCGTCCCACAGGAATATACAATCTGTAGCTTGCTCCACTACGGCTCGGTAGCGGGCTTTTTCCTCAAGTTGTTCGCTTTCGGCTTGGGCGATCGCACTCAACATTCCGTTGATAGCATGGGCAAGGTCGGACAACTCATCTTCGCCCGTCACCGGTAGTCGCACCGAAAGGTCTTGGCTGCTACTGACGCGCTTCACTGTTTTCGCCAAACCGCTCAACCGAGACAGCACCAGACGCTCTAGCAGTAGCAGAGTACAGCCGACCAACCCAACTCCCGCTAACGCTACAGACCCCAGCAGGTACAGCAAACTAATTTGACCTTGCCGATATATTTCTCTGGGGATATCCACCCGCAATAGCAGCGCAGGTTGGTTGTAAATATCGCGGATCAAAGTGTAACCCGCGATCGACTCTTCGCTTAAAGGACGCACAAAAATCGGTTGTTTTTCCGACAGTTTCTCCCGCGCTTTCTCGAAGTCTGCAGGCAACTGAGCCTCATTAACGCTGTGTACAATGAGGGGCAAGCGAGTAATTTTAGAAACCCTCGCAATGCTCGCAGCATCCAAATTGCGCCCGAATACCAGCGTACCCCGAATGGGACCGGTGCTTTTAGTCGTGAGAATTGGCCGGGAAGTAATCAGTATCGGCCCTGATGGTAGCAGCATGATACCAGCGAGGCTGCTTTTGGGGTTGGGGTGCTGCAACAGCGGGTCATTGAGAGAAATGCGGCGTTTTAATGCTTCTGGAACAGGCGTTAGTTTCAGCTTTTGGCTGTCGAAACCCGTACCGTAAACTATTTTGCCAGAAGTATTGACAAAGACCGCTATATTAACTCTCACATTAGCCAGCCCTTCTGGAATTAAATTGGAGGCAATGAATTTTGAGTTGCCGTTTTGCATGAAAGTGTAGGTGTCGTCCCAAGACGACCAGTCGGCAAAGCGCGAGTTGAAGTCATCTGCGGTTTGCCCGAACACGCTGAGCACTCCCTTGACAACCTGTGTGGCTTCTTGTTCCTCTGCTTTGATCAGGCTGCCCAAGAGGATGCTTGAGGAGGTGGCATACAGAATGCCAGTCAATCCAGCGATGGTAATACCAATGATCGATAGGGTTTTCCGACGCAGTTTCATCTTGCCATGTGTATGGTGTCCGTCCGAAATCTCAACTCAGGAGCAATTTTACTACTGTTTCCTGAACCCTGACCGAAAGCAATTTGCTCCGGGGCGTCCGATGTATCAGTGGGGTTGCTTTCTTCAATTCTAAAATCTAAAATCTAAAATCTAAAATCTAAAATTGATAATTCTCAACTCAGGAGCAATTTTACTACTGTTTCCTGAATCCTGACCGAAAGCAATTTAGTCCGGGCGCACCCGATGTATCAGTGGGGTTGCTTTCTTCAATTCTAAAATCTAAAATCTAAAATCTAAAATCGATTGACTGGTGGCGCAGCGTGTGTTTCCTACTTTTCCCACACCTGCTCTTTGTGAGATTCTTTGCAAATTCCCAAGATGCGCCGATCGTTCTCGCTGATGGTGGAAATTGGGTAATACTTTTGCAGGTTTACCGAGTAGGGAGAGCGACTGCCGTCGTAACTATCCACTACTGTTAAATTTAACTGAGTTCGATCGCCCGTGCCGTAAAAACAGTAAAAAGCAGACCGAGGCAGGTAAAAAGCGCCGACTACCTTACTCTGCCGCATTTCAAATACAAAATATTCTTGTTTAATTTCCTCTGGCTGGCTCGACTGACCGTAGAGGTAAATGCCATCTGCTAAACCTGTGCTAGCTGTATCTTGCCCAGAATTGGGCGGAGATTGCGAGCTAAAAACGCCGGATTTGATGTCCGAGTCGTGTGATCGGCGTGCGGGGAATGCGATGCTCAAGTTACCGGGCGAGAGAGCAAGCAAGATCGCGATCGCTTCTAAACTTCCTGTTAATATCAAATAAGTCAAAACCACTCCAGACCCCAAAATTTAAAATAGCTGGTTCCAAGCGCCTCTTGTACCAGTTTCACCAAGATTGTAGAGAAACCGGGTATTTGGCTTAATGTTGGCTATAAACTTAAAGGAACGATCGCCAGCCCGATGCCTGAACTTAAATCTAAGATTAGTTTTGACAAATTTTGCGTCCGCCCCGATCGCGAGATCGACCCCTCAAATAATACCATTTTAGATTTTTAATTTTAGATTAAAGAATTGAATAATTTGGCGTGACCTATTCCATAAGGGTTTGGATCACGGGTCTACAGTTGCATTCTTTTTTTTAACTGGCATAAAATTATCCTTCCCAGCAGCGCCAACACGAAAAAAAAAGTTGAGATTTTGGGAAAAATCTCAACTTTTTTAGTGACTAACTCGCCAAGTATTCTCGGACTTGAGATTGGCGGCGGCGCAGGTGGGCAAGGGCTTGATGTTCTAGCTGCCGCACCCGTTCCCGGCTGAGATTTAACCGTTCTCCGACTTTCGCCAGAGACATTTCTGTGCCGTCTTCCAAACCGAAGCGCAGAATTATTACATCTCGCTGCTGGGGGGTAAGTTCTGATATCAAAGTATTGAGGTCTTGCCGCAGTAATTCCGAGGTAATGTAGTTGTCTGGAGATGCCGTTTCGTCTTCTAAGAGTTCTTGCAGTTCGGTATCTTGGTTGTCTCCTACCCGCAAGTCCAAAGAAACTGGATGTCTTGCCATCAGCAGGTATTCCCGAATCTGGGAAGGGTGCAGTTCCAAGGCGGTGGCAATTTCCCCAGGGGAGGGAGACCGGCCCAACTGCTGGGTGAGTTCCCGCTGCACTTTTTTGATTTTGTTGAGTTTTTCGGTGATGTGAATTGGCAATCGAATTGTGCGGGCGTGTTGGGCGATCGCGCGGGTAATTGCTTGCCGAATCCACCAGTAAGCGTATGTGGAAAATTTGTATCCCCGCATCGGGTCAAATTTTTCGACTCCTCGTTCTAAACCAAGAGTACCTTCTTGAATTAAATCCAAGAATTCCATATTGCGTTTCTGGTATTTTTTGGCGATCGCCACTACTAGCCGCAAATTCGCTTCAATCATCTTTTGCTTGGCGCGCCGCCCTAAATGCAATATCCGGTTAAGTTCAGGTTCGGTCAACTCCATTTCGGCAGCCCACTCTTGATCCGTCAGATCCCGCTGCCATTCTTTAGCAAGTGCTTGTTTTGCTTCGATTAATTTCATCATTTGCTGCACTTGCTTCCCGAAAACAATTTCTTCTTCTCGGGTTAGCAGGGGTACACGACCGATCTCGTGCAGATAGGCACGAACCGTATCCGTTGAGGAGTATGGCCGGCTGCCCATGCGATCGGCTTTCACTGTTTTGTTTTTGGGGGTTGTGGTGGACATGGGTGAGTATTGCACTCCTTGTAACAACAGATAAAAAGTTGGTGATACCCTGTCCCACTTTTGCAAGTGGGATAAAGACTGCGACAAAGGGGATGTTTCCCCTCTTGTTTATCGGTGACGATCGGTAGAAGCTTTTTGTTTGGGATTACTTTTGTGCTTGATTTTCCAGTAATCGCCGTCGATTTTCGGTAGCTCGCTAGCTTTAACGGCTAGTTCAAGGCGAAGTGAAGCAAGAGTTTAGTTTTCTCAATATTATTCCCAATTTTGAGGATCGTAAAGAGTAAAAACCTCTGTCTTAAGGTCAAGATTCTACATTTTTCCTTAAGGTTTTGAATTCCCTGTTAGTTTTAACTGCCACTCAACTTCACAATACTCATGCAGACTCATGCTATTCGAGGGCTTTGTTTTGCTCTCTGTTCCATCATCGCTTGAAATTTTCTCGCTGCCTAGATGGTGGGATGCGAGATAACCGAACTCGATCACCGTATTAGATGGGAGTAACTGTTTAAAATATTTATTGACATTTTTATTTAAATATGCTAATCAAATTCTGCTACGAGTAACGACAAGGTGTATAAAGGCTGGCTGTTGCCCTGTTTGACTTTCATTGTGCCCCTAGGCTCCATCATCTCCATCATGTTTAAGCTTATGCAAATTTTGTGTAGTTAGGGATGAGGGGTGAGGGGGTGAAAGGGGAAAAGCTTCTGACTGAAAGCTGGGGCCTAATTTTTTTGACGTTCGATCGCACTTTTTCGTTTATAACTGAGGCAAAAATCAGATATTTCTGTCATTGCCAGCGATCGCCAATTGTTCGCCAAGATTAATTTACAGTAACCTTTGCCTAAGTTCTGTAAGGAATCTAGCAGTTGTCAATTTAAAATCCTAAATCCATTTTAGCAGATTCTGCCTCGGCAAATACTTGTTCATCCGGCATTTCTTGCCAGTCAATATCCCCAATTTCTCTGTAGAATTGCTCGTCATAGGGGCGAGTTTGCACGACTACGGGCATGGGTACGGCGTGCCCCAAAACTAATGCTTGCTGTTTGGAGTCGAGTTTTGCCAAAACTGAACGCAAACTCTGCCCTCCAGAAACGCCGGTAAAAATAGCCTCGATGTCTTTATCATCGTTTAGCAAAGCTGTGATCCGCGTTCCGACTTGCGACATGACTTCGGCGTCGATGCCGGAGGGACGTTGGTCTACAATCAGCAGGGTTACGAAGTATTTTCGCATTTCTCTGGCGATCGTACCGAAAATAGTCGATCGCACGATCGCCGGATCGAGAAAGCGGTGAGCTTCCTCAATGGTAATCACCAATGGCTGCGGCTTGTCGCACGGATTTTTGCTCATCAAAAACTTCTCAGCTTTCCGCACGTAAGAGGCGTGAATACGGCGAGTAATCACATTTGCCGCTAACATATACGACAGCAAATCCGAGTGCGAACCGAACTCAATTACTACATTTTTCCCCGCATCCAAACACTGCAAAACTTCAGTTACATAATTTTTTGGACAGCGTTTGCGAATATATTTCAAATCATTTAAACGCTCTAATTTGCGCTGCAAAGCCATAATAGAAGACTTATTTCCCCGCTTTTCTTCACAAAACATTTGAATATCTTCGTTGGTCATTTCCAGCAACTTGTTAATCCAACCCTTGCCCAACTCATTGCGTAAAATAATCGCATTTTCGATACTAGCTTCCGACAAATTTAACTCCCGCTGCACCAGCGAGATATCTTCCACTTCAATTTCCTCGAAACTCAAAAACAACTCTTGAGCATCGCGGACTCCCCGGCGTTTTGTCGATTCTGGATCGAGAGTATAAATCTGAATTTTATCGGGAAACAACTGCCGCAAACCTTTAACAGTGCTAAATTGTTTCCCTTCCGAAACAGCTTCCCACCCGTACTCCGAGTGCATATCAAAAATTAAATTAACAGCAGCTTGCTTGCGAATAATTCCCGATAGAAGCAAGCGCGTCAGAAAAGATTTTCCCGTTCCCGACTTGCCAAAAACCCCGTTGCTGCGTTCCACAAATCGGTCTAAATCCAAGCACACAGCAACGTCCATGTCAATCGGTTTGCCGATCGCAAAATTGCAACGGTACGGGTCATCTTCCCAGCCAAAAACCGCCCTAAAATCGGTTTCTTTGGCATCAAACACCTGGGAAAAGTGACTGGGAATCGTTTTAACCGGCAGCAGTTCCATATCGGCGCCACTTTGCGCCTCAAAAGAGCCCAAATTTCCTAACGCCACCTTTTTCTCAGGGACTCCGTTACCTGTTGGATTGAAGATTGCTTGAGATTTTTCTTTTTCCGCAGTCAGCATCAACATGGGCGCAAGCTCGATCGTACCGTAGGTACTGCTACCGGCTAGCACTGCGAGAAGAAAATCGTCGTCGGGATTGGGAGGATTCGATAAAATGCGGGCGCTAGAAGTTCCCAGAGACACGTCGGTGAGCATACAGAAAAAGTGCGATCGCACCCCCCGCACTACTAGAAATTTCCCCACCCTCATATCTTCCACCGAAACATCGGCGTGCAGTCGCACTTCTAATCCCTTGCTCAGGGAACCTTGAATAACAGAGCCTAACGGTCGATCCATTTTAGATTTTAGATTTTAGATTTTAGATTGTTATTGACACTCCCCGGTCTGAAGACACGGGGATTCTTAAGGACAAACTTTGGGGGATGAATCCACCCAAAGTTTGATTC
>NZ_JAUBRA010000173.1:0-1102 GCF_036701555.1 Microcoleus sp. Pol10D4 | reverse complement strand
TTGAATGCAGAAGGATTTGAAGGATGGTTATCTTTATATTTGTTACCAGATTTAACCAGTCCATCTATATTGATTATCTGTCGGGGTGACAAGTCGCTTATAACGCTGATAGAATAAGCCTCATAGCTCTTATTCCTTGTTGATAATTAGGTAGTTTATGTGGAGACAAAGACATTAATTCAACAACAACCTGCCAATTACTAAACATCGAATCGACCCATGATTCACCCCAAAGTCCAATATAAAAAGTGCTATGTCTAGCATATTTTCTATAATTTTCTGTTTTTCTACTTAGATATTCTTGAACTTGCTTTGACTTAATTTCCATCCCTTGAATTATACTCTTCAAGTATGCTAGTGATAACAAAATTAATAATTTACTCAGTCGCTCACCTGTGAGATTAGTCCTTTCTAGGTTATATCCTCCACCCTTAAAGTCTCTGAACATCTCTTCAATTCCAAATCTTTTTGCATAAGCATCAACTGCGGCTTGTATATCTGCCAAGCTTGTCAGAATATACCAAGGTTATGCATGTAGTAATATTTCGATATTTACCCAGCCACTTACCTGCTAGATTAAACCCCGTAATGGGTGCAGTTTTTCTGATTGTTACTTCTTGATTGAAAAAGCTATTTCCTGGCTCTAATCCTAGCATTTTTAGTTCTGCCCATAACTCCGATTCAATCTTGATACAAACATTCTTTTTTAGTCGTAAACAGAAATCTACTTTCTTCTCCCTCAGCCAATTTCCAAGGGTAACACTACAAAATTCACGATCTCCTAACACGATCAATTTATAATTTGATAAGGCGGCGAATACTGGCGTTAATACGAATTGTTGATTTTCTAATGTGCTGTTCCCTTGTTTGTCAAGCATTTTCCAATAAATAGGAATAGCTCTTTTTCGCCAAATCATGCTGACCATCAAAATATTATTGGATTGCCATTTGGTTCGATCTATTGCTAAATATACAACCTTATTCTGTTTGACAGTACCTTTAATCCAACCAATTACCAGTGACAGCCCATTCGTAACAAGTTAAGCTTGGATGGCAGTTGTCAAGGGGATTTGAGAAGATGCTTCAAAGAAAAAGTAGTCAG
>NZ_JAUBRA010000172.1:0-1110 GCF_036701555.1 Microcoleus sp. Pol10D4 | reverse complement strand
CTGTTGACCCTTGCCACAGTTGGCTCTCGACTCTTCTGAGTCGTTTGAGTGACCCCCCTACTTTATGTAGATTTTCTATCAAATGATACCAATCTAATACCTCTCTTCTTTGCTCAGTAGTCCCTATTTGATTAAACAAATTCCACACCCCATCATGACCATCTCCCAAGCAGGTTATGGCTTGATTTGGCAGTTGGCTATTTACCCATGCTACTAACTCTGGATTATTTTGGAAGAAGGCTGCTCCTACTTGACTATGTACCTTAACCGCCTTATAATTCCTCCAGACACTTTGCTCTCCTAATGGAGTTCTCAGTCTGACGTTTCCTCCGTCTATACTCAATGCTTCTACTTGCTCGCTAGCGGACGGTGAGGAGAATCCATAACGCTCTAATAGCCGATGTTGTGTACTGTCGGGTACATAAATTCCGGTCAATATTTTTAAGTCTTTCTCAGCATTGGCAAACGATTCATTTGCCACTAATAATAAACAACATTTTTCCAAGTGAGGACTCAAACGACTTCCCTTCCTTACTCCCAGCTTTTGGGCTTGCTTCCTCGAAAGCTTGATTTCTCCTACACAACTTTTTATGGTTCTTTTTCTCCCCTCACTCTTACCCCCTGCTGAGTTAAAAAAAAACTGCTAATTTCTGGTGCTACTATCTCCACTAAATATTCTCTGACAATCAGTTCGATAGATTCAAAGCTTTTGAGATTGTCTGCCGAGGTATTTTTATACAATGCCTCTGCTATTGCTTGGAGATATATTTTGATATTCTGCTGTTCTTCTGAGAGCATATAAACTTGGGTTATGGTAATTTATCTGCTTTCTATTATGCCATCAACTTGGCAAGGCAATTATTTCAGTATTTATACTCATTGCAAAACTGGGATGCTCCCATTCCGATGTTCGTTGCTATCGCTGAAAGGAGAATCTCCCACCAGCCAAGTATCAGGAATTAGTTTAACAATGTTGCGAATTATGTCCGGGGTTAAGCTGTTCGACATCTAAACTGCATTAACTCGCGTTACTTTTGTTTTTGATCTTTCGGTTCCATTTCATAATTAATTCTCCTTCATTTAAAAGTTTATGTAACAGTGATTCTAGTT
>NZ_JAUBRA010000106.1:0-14391 GCF_036701555.1 Microcoleus sp. Pol10D4 | reverse complement strand
ACAACCGTGCCTGCGGTTCTATAGCCTGCGGTCTACGGTTTGAGCGCCTGACTCTTTTAAGATACAAGGGGCGGGTTTGACCAACCATCTATGTTGAAAACTAAGTATATAGTAAACCCGCGCCCCTCATGCTCAGTTGGTTCAACGCGAGACTAAAAGACAATGGGCTGTGTATTTATGGCAAAAACCATAGGAATTTTACACCCGAATATAACTTTGGTTTCCCTCTGCAGGCAAAACAATCAACCGCTGATTTTTCAAATCGGGTTCTAAACCCAAATCTTCGAGGGGAATTAAGCCGAGTAAAGGTTTTTCTCCTGCGGGAATTTCTACACAATCATACCTGCCTTCTCGTCCAGCTACGGCAAGAGTGACATCTTTGAACAGACGAAATTTTCTGGTTCCTATTGCCGTATGTCCGTCGATTTCACCTAGCATTGGCAAACCCAACTGACTGATAATATCTGCTGGTAAGCAGAGTCGAGTTGCGCCTGTATCGACTAAGACGTTATCGATGGTGATAGAGCGTATTTGCTCTGCGGGGATGAACCCTCTTTCTCCCAGAATTTCATCGATGTGATTGGTGACGGTTATTGTTGCGGTGACTCTGCCCATTATTTTATCCTTTTGTTTTGCTATAGAATGTTTCCGTTGCTTTTTGAGGAAATTATATCCAATCAAGGGTGTATATTCTATATTTTAACAATCTTTGTAACTGAGAGCGATTTTTTTATTTATTGCTAAATTTCTGCTAAGAAACAAATGTTGCAAATTAATAGCAAAAATGCTCTCTAATTATTGAATTCCGAAGCTTCTGCCATTCTTGTTTAGAAACATCAGCACGAGTTTTGTCACCCGATGGATCGCGGATATCCCAAATTGTATCTGCAATCCGATCGATTGATCGCCCATGAGAACGATAATCGAAGTCCCAGAAAGCATCACCGACGCAATCTCCTTGTGTAGTAATCATTTCTCGATCGACTGTATTACGAATAGCATTCCATTCGCGGATGTAGGCAGAAGAATCGTCAGATCGCAATTTACGGTCTCCTAATTGAGGATTCACTCTATAAAAAAACCAATCCGTAAACCTATCCACAGCTTGAGTGCGTGATTCATAATCGCGCGCTGTAGCACTGTCTATATTGGAACCACCGAGTACAAGGGCTATAGCTAATGCACACACCCCTAAAAACTTTGATCTTGACTTAATTGAAAGTGATTTAATTAGCATGATTAAACCCAATAAAAATTATGAATTTCCTTGATATAGCTGGTGATAAATATTTCGTTGCCATCCATCTATAGAACAAGAACTTCCTCCTGTTTGAGGTACGAGAGTAGATAAACACCAATAATTTTTACCATCAAAGACAACGCCTTTTTTGATATATTGTAACTCTGAGATAGGTTTCCACGGTCGATCAATATTAGACTCGTCATAATATCGATATTGTTTTCCCTTGACCTCTAAACCCTGATCCGTACCTCCCAACCAATAACGACCTTCTTGAATTATGTTTGATGAAGATTTTTGTTGATTACTATCTGTCTTTTTCTCAATCCACCAATTCCTCACAAAACGTTTGGTATTTTCAGGACCTCTTGTCGTAGCGACTATAACTAGCAGTTCTCCTTGTTGATTGATAAACTCAAAACGACAAGGCCCTTCTCCCGTACCAGAACAATCCTTAATCTCTTTATATCCTAAATCAAATAGCTCTTTAACCGAACGATCTCTGAGGTTAGGTTGACCTTGTAAGCTGGGCTGCCACCCTTGTTGAATCAGGATTTGACGCGCCTCTTTGTATGGCATACGTTGTTGAAGAGGTCTTTTTTGAGTGGAATTTACAGAATTTTCAAGGCTGACTTGAACCTTTTCACTTAAAGCAACAATTGTTGAATTTTTTTCGGAATTATTGATGTAATTTTTTTGACTTCCTGTATCGACTTTCGCACTATTTATGCGGGGAATTTGTTGCTGTGGGGCAGCACCTGCAAAACTTGTATATCCAATGGGGATTAGTCCCATCAATGGTGCAATAATTCTGGTTGTAATAAGAGTGCGATCGCCTATCCAATTTTTCATACTCATCGGTTTAAAACCTTTCTTTTTACAGAGTTGTGTAGAGATGACCTCTACTCTAGGAGTTATCTTCGATCAATGCTGCGCTGTAAGGCGATCGAATCTCACAGTCCACAATTAGAAATAAACATTTCGCGTCTAATTGCTGACCATTCACTAATGCCGATCCGATCGCTTTTGGGAATTTGCTGTCCGGTTCGTTGAGGATGGCGGCTGTAAAAAATTGTATCTGCAAGTAAATCGTAGGTTTCTTCGTAGGTTTCGCCGTTAATTGTCGTGAATTCCCATCCTGTATTTCCTGGGGCGGGCCTAAAGCAGACTTCTTGTACCGACTTGACTCGCGGATCGATCGCTTCGCGCAATCTCCGCCATTGATTGCTATATTCGCGATCGCCCGCTTGGAGTTTGCGATTGTTTAACTGAGGATTAACCCTGTAGAATAAGAAATCGGTCAATTGATCGACGGCTTGTTCTCGCGATTCGGCTTTGGCTAGATTGGGGCTGCTGAGGACAAGGGCGATCGCCAGAGAACAAACCATTGAAAATCTTGAGAGAGACTTAATTGATAACAACTTGATTATCATAGTGATTTGGTGTTAATTCCTACTTCCAGCCCAACCACCGCAACAAAGGCACAACCAAATAATGGCTGACTCCCAAACAAAGCCCGATCGCACTTCCCAACAAACCAAAAAACACAATTGAGCCCCAAACTTGCAGCCAGCCGAAGGTAATGTTAGACAGTGACAAAATCCCAAAGAAACTCCCCGGAAAAATGTTCCAAGCATTCAGCAACAGAAACATTCCCGTAGAGAAAACAGCCACTACCAAAGCGTGAACTAATTGATGGCTCCGCAAACCCATTCCCACAGTCAAAGAGGCGATCGCAAAAGCTCCCAAAATCACCCCCTGCACACCACTAGAAGCTGTTGCTTCCATCCAGCACAAACCCGCCAACAAATAGCCCTGAGCTCCCATCAATCCAGACAGCCAATACTGTTTTTGCTGGCGAAAACTCCCCGCATCCGTCAAACCGATCGCAGTTCCGAACCCCGCAAACCCAAACAGCAGCACTTCCGGCCCGACAGCGAAAGTGATGTTAGGAATTAATTGCTGCAAACCTTGATTCAGAAAACTGGCAATTTCCGGGCCTATAGGCGAAGCATAGCCCAAAACCAAACCGCCGATCGCCCCCGCAGTTCCACCAACGCCACCGAGTACCATTTCCCAGCCCGTATCCAGAGAAGCTACCACGATTTGGGCGATCGCGCCGAACAGCACAACCATCAAACTTCCCGTTTTTTGCGCCCCCGCCACCACTACTTGCCGGCAGAATTCTACAATAGCTTGACCCATTGGGGCGATGGCGATTTTGCCCTTACTCCTAGCATAAATCTCCTGCAAACGCGCCCGAACATCACCAGCAGTCGCGGGACGTTCCCGCACGTTCGATCGCACCATATCGTCCAACAAATTCGCAAAAGCCGGACTCACAGATACAATGTGGCGCCACCGCAACTCTCCCGTCATCGGATCTTCAATTTCCGCCGGATACTTCCCTGTCAGCAAATGAATGCAAGTCCGCCCCAGCGCATAAAAATCCGTCGCCGGCACCACACCGCCGCCCACAATTTGTTCCGGCGGACTGTATCCGGGCGAAATCAACCGCGTCGAACTCCGAGAATCTTTTCCCACGGATTCGACACCGCCCATCTGTTTAACTCCCCCAAAGTCGATCGTCACCAATTGCAGTCCGCCCAAACCCTTGCTTAGCAAAACTTGGGGCGATTCCGGGTCTCGCAGCATCAAATTTGAGGGTTTAATGTCGCGGTGAATAATCTGACACCTGTGCAACTCCTCTAAAATTTCCACAGCTTGACTCAGCCAACTAAACACCCATTCCTGCGGACATCCTTGAGGGTGCTCGTCGAGAACTTCTTCTAAAGTTTTGCCGTGAATCTTTTCCATTACCAAACAAGGCAGCCGCTTCGCCGCAGGATTTCCCTCGCCCCCTGCAAAATTTTGCGTTTGGACGTGAAAATAACCGTCAGGATCGACTCTAGGGACGCCTGGGTGCCGCAAAAGTGCCAAAACCCAAGCTTCTTGCTCGAACAGTTTCAGCGCTTTCGGGGCCGTTTCGAGCAACACTTTCAGGACGCGCTCGGTTTCAGTTTCTGTGTCCCAAACTGTGAAAATCGCTGCAAAACCCCCGGAACCGAGGCTTTGTAGAGGCACGTAGCGATTTTTTAGCCGCAGGGGAGCCCCGCAACTATGACAAAAATTGTTGCCCCAAGTCTGAGGGTAGGGCCTTGGGCAATCTGGATTGATGCAGTGAACGGCTTTTGAAGGGGGGTGAGGCACAACCAGAGTAAAAATGGGACTAAATATCCATACTAGACTTACGCGCAGTTAAGGCAGAAACCAGGTTTTCAGCGAGGTTAAATTGCTGTAACGACGGATTTGGTTTGAGAAACGAGCTTGCTCTTGCTGCACAAGCCCTGTCCATATTATGTGGTATCCTGTGGATTTTTGAGTTAGCGGTCTCAGATTCACGGGATTTTAGATTTTAGATTTTGGATTTTGGATTGCTACATACTGAATAACAGTTGAGATCGATCGGGCGATCGATCTTAACTCCCAA
Source organism: Microcoleus sp. Pol10D4 (assembly GCF_036701555.1). Taxonomy (NCBI): domain Bacteria; kingdom Bacillati; phylum Cyanobacteriota; class Cyanophyceae; order Oscillatoriales; family Microcoleaceae; genus Microcoleus; species Microcoleus sp. Pol10D4. The sequence continues at coordinate 9,661 of NZ_JAUBRA010000106.1, read as the reverse complement.
CCACAACTTTAGGTATTTCTAACTAATTCCCCCTAGCCCATTACCGATTACCAATTCTGATTTTTAAGTATTAAATTCTTTACATAAACCGTATTGATCCGCTGTTCGGCTCGCTGCACAATATATTTCGATCGCTCAAAATTCCCGCCCCGCTCTGCGATCCCCAGCCTTTCCTCCTGCATCCTTCGCCGCTTGAATTTTATAAGATATGTTACAAATATTTTCGGAATGTAAAGCAAAATAAACAATACTTATGATGATTAAAAGAATATTAAAATTGGATAGTGACACTTTGTTGATATATTTTTAACAGCCTGCGATCAGGCAAAAAAATTAAGCGAATACTAGGAAGCGAGATATGGCTTACGCGCAAACCCAAACTCAATCAAAGGCTGGGTATAAAGCCGGAGTTCAAGACTATAAACTAACGTATTACACGCCGGACTACACGCCGAAAGATACAGATATTTTGGCTGCCTTCCGCGTCACACCGCAGCCGGGAGTTCCCCCAGAAGAAGCAGGCGCTGCTGTGGCTGCTGAATCTTCTACAGGTACATGGACGACTGTTTGGACTGACCTCCTGACCGACCTCGACCGCTACAAAGGTCGCTGCTATGACATCGAACCAGTTCCCGGTGAAGACAACCAATACATCTGCTTCATTGCCTATCCTTTGGATTTGTTTGAAGAAGGTTCCGTCACCAACTTGCTGACCTCTTTGGTCGGTAACGTGTTCGGTTTCAAAGCTCTGCGTGCTCTGCGGTTGGAAGACTTGCGGATTCCCATTGCTTACCTGAAAACCTTCCAAGGCCCTCCTCACGGTATTACCGTTGAGCGGGACAAATTGAACAAGTACGGCCGTCCTTTGCTGGGTTGTACAATTAAGCCCAAATTGGGTCTGTCTGCTAAGAACTACGGTCGTGCCGTTTACGAAGTTCTGCGCGGCGGTTTGGACTTCACCAAAGACGACGAAAACATCAACTCGCAACCGTTCATGCGCTGGCGCGATCGTTTCTTGTTCGTTCAAGAAGCTATTGAAAAAGCTCAAGCAGAAACCGGCGAAGTCAAGGGTCACTACCTCAACGTAACTGCCCCTACCTGCGAAGAAATGATGGAGCGGGCTGAGTTCGCTAAGGAAATCAAAACCCCCATCATCATGCACGACTACCTGACCGGTGGTTTCACTGCAAACACCACCTTGGCCAAATGGTGCCGCCGCAACGGTATTTTGCTGCACATTCACCGCGCCATGCACGCAGTTATCGACCGTCAGAAAAACCACGGTATCCACTTCCGCGTGCTTGCCAAGTGCTTGCGGATGTCCGGTGGCGACCACCTGCACTCCGGTACAGTTGTGGGTAAACTCGAAGGCGAAAAAGGCATCACGATGGGCTTCGTAGACTTGATGCGCGAAGACCACATCGAAGAAGACCGCAGCCGCGGTATTTACTTCACCCAAGATTGGGCCTCCATGCCTGGTGTCATGCCAGTTGCATCCGGTGGTATCCACATCTGGCACATGCCGGCTTTGGTGGAAATCTTCGGCGACGACTCCTGCTTACAGTTCGGCGGCGGCACCTTGGGCCACCCTTGGGGTAACGCACCTGGTGCAGCAGCTAACCGCGTTGCTTTGGAAGCTTGCGTCCAAGCTCGTAACGAAGGCCGTAACTTGATGCGCGAAGGCGGAGACATTATTCGCGAAGCTTGCAAATGGAGCCCTGAATTGGCTGTTGCTTGCGAACTGTGGAAAGAAATCAAGTTTGAGTTCGAGGCAATGGATACCGTTTGATGATTTTGGGTTTGAGATTTTAGGTTTTAGGTAGCAAACTTGCTGTGGAGTCTTTATCTTTGAAGAAGATTTACAAGTAAGTTTGCATCCAAAATCTAAAATCCAAAATCTAAAATTTGAGGGAGCTGGGGTCAAAATGGATCTCAAACAAGTTGCGAAAGACACCGCTAAGGTGCTGGCAAGTTACCTAACCTATCAATCCGTGCGGATGGTGGTCGCTCAGTTGAGCGAAACCAATCCTCCTCTGGCAATCTGGTTGAATGACTTTTCCACTAAGGCCAAAATCCAAGATGGAGAAGCATACATTCAAGAGTTGCTTTTGGAAAATCAAGATTTAGGCTTTCGGATCATGACTGTGCGAGAGTATCTGGCTCACGATGTGACGGAATTTTTGCCAGAAATGGTTTGTACTGGCATTCAACAGGCGAATATGGAACACAGACGCCAGCATTTAGAGCGAACTACGCAACTTAATTGGTCTGTTTCTAGCAGTAATCCTGAAACATCAATAGATTCTGAACCGAATCTGGATAATTTGTCGAGTTAATCGATCGACAAGTGCGATCGAACACACACCTTAGAGATACAAAAAATGAAGACTTTACCTAAAGAGCGTCGTTACGAAACTCTGTCCTATTTGCCCCCGCTGACAGACGCGCAAATTGCCAAGCAACTCCAATACATCTTGGATCAAGGCTACATTCCCGGCGTAGAATTCAACGAAACCTCTGCTGCTGAAATGCGCTACTGGACTTTGTGGAAGTTGCCTTTGTTTGGTGCTCGCAGCGTCCAAGAAATCATGGCTGAAGTTCAAAGCTGCCGTCAAGAAAATCCTAGCTGCTACATCCGCGTCATGGGTTTTGACAACGTGAAGCAATGCCAAGTGCTCAGCTTCATCGTACACAAGCCTAACACCAGAGGCTACTAAAAAGTATTGGCTGGCTAATCTAACTTTTAGGTTAACAGTCATTGCAGATGGGAGGCGGGGAATTTTCTCTGCCTCTTTTTTTTTATAGTTTGCAAATAGCTTTTAACACTTGCAGCAACAAAATTGAAGGTTCGGGTTCCATCAAAGTCAAAAATGGCATTAGCTGATAGGTTGGGGGATTTCCTCTGCGGATATTGACGAACTGATAAAACTCTCCGCTAGTTGCCAGCCCCCAAACAGACTCTTGATATTCTAAACTTTTATAGGCGTAAGTTAGGAGTTGGGGCAAACCTGCGCGGGGAGCAATTAGACTATTTTTAGATTCTATTACTAAAATCCAAAATGGTATATCAGCGGCAATTTGTTTCTCTTTATTGATTGCTAAAATGTCAAATCTGCCTGTAATCGTTGTGTCTTCATCTTCTATAGTTATGTTAGCAATGTCTTGTTCTAGACTCATCTTGATCGGGCGGCGGTAGAAGCCAGCCAATCGCATTAAGGGAAAGGTAGTCAGAGCTTTTACCAGTCCTTCAGAAACCCTATCAGTTGAAATGTAGTCATCGAAATCATCCCTAATTTGTATAATTTCCTGCTGTTCGTGTTCTGTGATATCTTCAAGGGATAACAGAGAGGTAAATGAGTTCGTGTAGTGCTTTTCAAAGCCGAACAGACGGTGTACTTCTGCTAATGTTAGGTTTTTGGCATTAGCATTAATAGTTGTCGTCATATTTTAATAGTTATTTAATTTTTAGTTATAATTATAACATAGACATTGGGGTAGTCAATTTGCACCATTCTTAGGAACAGGCTTTTCGGCCCGTTCCACAATATATCAAGTGGTAGGGTGCGTCGCCATCGAAGATATTTAAATCCGAGCAAAAATCTCATAGCGACGCACCCTACCTTATTGAAGACGATCGCAATCTATCCTTTCCATCACAATCCCATTAACTACTTCATAACCCCAATTAAGATGTCGATTTGCCAACTGCTGGGCCATGTCATATTCGCCCAAATTGCAGAGTTCAACTAACTTTTGATATCCTTCATCTCTTTCTCGCTGCAACCTTTCCCGCCGCAGTTTTTCTCTCTCTTCCTCAGACGGATTTGGTCGCTCTTCTCCCAGCGGATTAATATCGCTAACTCGTTTCATATCAGCCTCATTAAAAAGGGATTGATTCGACTATTTCACCGTCAACTATTTCGTAGCCCCATTCTGGGTTTGCAGCGATTTGTTTTTCTACTAGACTTCGACCGAGAGGAGTTTTGTAAGCTTTTTGCAAAGAGGAAATATTGGGGATTTCGGCGGCGGTTGGCAGCTCTTTTTGTTCGTTTTTTGGCGGTTCAGCAATTGTTTCAGATGTGGAGTGATGTAAGGCCGATTGAGGCGCGATCGCCCCTAACTTCCGCATAACGCTATCCTTGGTGATTTGCGGTTTTTCGTTGAAGGAAGAGGGCAGATATGGTGTGTCAACGCCCTGGTTTTTGGCTTTGAGTGCATCATCGGCAATACGATCGCACTTTCGCAAAAATCCCTCCCACAAATCTTTGCCCAAAACCGGGTTTCTCAAGTCAGCACGGGCTTTAGAGACTGCTGCTTCTAGCGGTTCGCCTTTGTGCACGTAATACTGAATTCGCTCTTCTTCAAAAGCAGGATAAGGCACTTCCGGCTCGATTTCCCAATCTCGCTGGACTTTCTGACTTTCTCCTAAAGGAATTCCGGCGATAAATTCCTCCCAAAAAGTCGATGTTAAGCCTTTTGTCATGCTGTCAATAATTTTAAATGCCCATCCAGAAGGATTGCCGAATCCTAAATTATGCTCTTGAGCGTATGCTTCTAAAGCTCGCTGAAAGTTGTGCAGTTGTTCTTGAGAATTCCAAGGGCCACTAAATCGGTAATGAGGCGTGACAGCAACGGCTATTTGCTGGCGGGGTTGCCCAAAATATTTGTCGGTTTTAACTGCATGATTTGGGGGTGATGTTTCGGGGAATATTTCTACAGGGTGATTGTTGCTTTCGCGGCTTGTCTGTGGTATAATCCCGGCAGGATTGGATGTCCAAAAGTTATTGAGTTTTTCCTCGAAAGCGTCAATGTCCGCCCAGATCTCTAGGGTGTCGGTGTTGGGATTTGTTAATTTTTCTTTGAGGAGCGATCGCACTTTGAGCTGCTTTCTCGCTAATTCCTGTTCTTCCTGATTTAAACCCGTTGCTTTTTCTATTTCTGTGCTCTTAGTTTTCACCCATTCGCCGGAGTTGGACTTTTGTGATTGCCATTGCAATAATTGGCAAAGAAAAATACTCGCCGCGACTCCGCCAGTAATTGTGGCGAGTTTGGGATAGTAGATGGCGGGGTTTCCTAGATTTCCTAAAAATATTCCTATTTTCATTTTTTATATTCCTAATTCCCTTGAATAGTAGGGTGCTCTTCGGCGCACCTTACCTCGACTAAACTAGCATTGAGAAACTTAAGATTTTCTTTAAACTTGTGTCTATTCCTGACTGAATGGAGTTTCTAGAGGAAAGACGGGGATCGCATATTCGATCGCCTGATTGACAGGAATCAGTTAAGCGTAATAATAAATTATTTACTGTACAGCTCCTCCCAAAATGAATCCAGAACGCCAAGAGGCTTATTTGAACTTAATCGAGCGAGTGCTTACCTGTCCCAACGGCCAAGAACCAGAAGTTTTGAGTTCCTGTTCCGATTTAATTGATGCGGGATTTGTGCAAATGCTAATCCAGATATCGGCTTCAATGGCCCGCGAAGGTGACGAAGATACTGCTAATTTTTTAGTGCAACTTGCTCGTTTGCTGGGGAAATCTTTGGGTTTGTCGCCGGATTTGATGGCGGCTGGGTACAGTAGTGTACAGGGGTAGAGAAAAAGTGCGTTAGCGAAGCCCTCGAAGAGGATCGCCTCGTTGTATCATGTTTTGAGAAATGAGGGCGATTCCCTACCCTTCGGGATAGCTTCGCCTCACCTACTTTTTAAATGCAGCGATGGCTTTACAGTTTATATTCGAGAGGCTCGCAAAAATCATCCACCCCAGTTTTAAATACATAAATAATCACCGACGTTACCAAAATATCAGGGCAAATTTTTGCTGCAACTAAATCTCTAAAGGCTGCATTCAATTGTCCGTTTGTCAACTCTTCTTTAACCTCTGATTTGCAGATAGCAACGCGGCATCTTTTGGCCAATCCGTCTAACCAATTTTCCGATATATTCGGTTCTTGTCCGGCTTGAATTGCTAGAGATATCGCTGCATCTTCGATGTTACCTTCGCAATCTTCGATTGCGTCTAGGGCTTTTAGGGCTTCGGGATATTCGGCTAATTGCGATCGAAATTGGGCAATTTGTTGTGAGGTAATAATCACCATATTATTTTCCTGTGTTTTCTGTTGGCGGGATAAGTTTAGCAATTAAAGTTGCTATTATAGCATTTTTTGATTAAGGTGGGAATTGGGCGATCGAACTTAATTACATTTTCAACTAATATTTTGCACTTCGCAATAGTCGGGCTGGGGCTTAAGCCCTCGTATTAAAGCTTAACTCCGGGCTATGAGGAGTGATGTTAAAATTGACAAAATGCGGCGCTAAAATAGGTTTACAGGACTCATATTTGTAGGGAGTTAGGAAAAATGACAACCATTATTTTAAACTTAGATACTGTCGAACTCACAGATGAACAGTTTTACCGTTTATGCCAGATGAATCGAGATTGGCAATTTGAACGGACACCTAAAGGAGAAATTATCATTATGTCACCCGTAGGCGGAGTCAGCGGCAATCGAAAAGCCTATTTAATTACAGATTTGGGCTTGTGGAACCGTAAAACGCAGCTAGGGAGAGTGTTTAGTTCTTCTACAATTTTTCGCTTGCCTAATAATGGCTATCGAGCTCCTGACGTGGCTTGGGTTAGCTTAGAAAGATGGTCTGCTTTAACAGCAGAAGAACAAGAGAAATTTCCGCCAATTTGTCCTGATTTTGCCATTGAATTGCGATCGCCCCCAGACCCGCTGCGGCCACTTCAGGAGAAAATGCAGGAGTATCTAAACAGCGGTTTACGCTTGGGTTGGTTAATTAATCCTCTAGACGAAAAAGTGGAGATTTATCGCCCTTCTCGCGAAGTAGAGATTGTACAATTTCCTGCAAGTTTATCGGGAGAAGATGTCTTGCCCGGATTTGTTCTTAATTTGCCGATGATTTGATATTGCATCAAATTTTTCCTGTTTCCAACTGTATTTTCTTCGGACAAATATCATCATCGTACCAACCAGTCAAAGCCACCGCCAAAGCATCCGCCGCATCGTCGGGTTTCGGAATATAACCTAACTCTAACTCCCGCGCCACGGCCTCTTGCACTTCGGACTTATCTGCATTACCCCGGCCGGTCAAAGCTTGCTTAATTTGAGCCGGCGTAAACTCGAACAGCGGCACTCCACACTGCGCCAATACTAGCGTCAAAACGCCCCGCGCTTGCGCTACAAGTATGGTATTTCCCATCTTGTAAAAGAACAGTTTTTCGGCAATTGCTAGATCAGGTTTAATCTGTTCAATTACCTCGTGCAAATCGTCGTAAATTGTTTTCAAGCGCTGTCCCATTTCCTGTTTTGGCGTTGTTTGTATGACGCCGCAATCAATCATGGAAACGCTGTTTTTATCTTGTTTGCCGGGGACAATTTGACAACTAATTGCCCCGTAGCCAAGATTTGCTAAGCCCGGATCTAATCCTAAAATTCGTTTTTCCATTGCCAGAATTAGTAATTGGAAATGGGGAATTAGGTATGAAAATTTGGGAAGGTTTCATCACCACCAATTACCCATTACCAACTACCAATTACCAATTACCCCTCAGTTGATTCCAGACCGAATACCCGATCGAACACTTTAGTCACTTTATACCCCGAATCTATTGATTCTAGCGGGTCTTTCCGCAATCGGTGCCGCAAACACAGAGTCATCACCCGGCGAATATCGTCCACAGTCACCTCTGTGCGGCATTCCAAAGCCGTGAAAGCTTTCGCAGCCCGATTCGTCACCAAATCGCCCCGCAGCCCGTCTACGTCCAATTCCGCGCAAACTTGGGAGATTTTTACTCGCAAATCTCGATCGATAGTTACCGATTTCAACCTTTCCTGGGCTTCCACCAACTTCTGCTGCATTTCATCTTGTTCGCGCTGGTATTTCGCGAGAAACTCCGCTGGATTTTGGTCAAAACTCGATCGCTGTTCGACAATTTCTACTCTTAAATTCGGGTCTTTTACAGTCCGAATTTCTGCGTGCATCCCGAATCTGTCGAGCAACTGCGGCCGCAATTCTCCTTCTTCTGGATTCCCGGAACCGATTAAAATAAACTTAGCCGGGTGGCGGATCGAAATGCCTTCTCTTTCAACAGTATTCCAACCGCTGGCGGCCGAGTCGAGCAAAACATCGACTAAATGATCGTCGAGCAAATTGACTTCATCAACGTACAGAATGCCGCGGTTAGCTTTAGCTAAAAGCCCTGGTTCAAAAGCTTTAACTCCTTCCGACAAAGCTTTCTCGATGTCGATCGTACCGCAAACTCGGTCTTCGGTCGCGCCCAAAGGTAAATCTACCATTTGGACTTTTTTGCGGGCGATTTTAATGTCAGTTTGAGATAAAGTGCGATCGCGCACCTCATCACTCATCAAATCTGGATCGGTGGGATGACTGTTAAAAGGATCGTCAGCCACCACCTCAATTTCCGGCAGCAAATCAGTGAGGGCGCGGATTGTGGTAGATTTACCAGTACCTCGATCGCCCATAATCATCACCCCGCCAATTTTGGGATCGATGACATTCAACAGCAGCGCCAGTTTCATCTCCTCCTGGCCAACAATTGCAGTGAAGGGAAAAACAGCGCGGCGGGCTGCGGTAGCGGTAACGGTTGGTAGAGCGCCCGCATTTAGGGTATTGCTGACTTCGGCAGTAGGACTCACAGGATAACTCAAAATATAATAATTGCTTGTTTATTGTAGGGGATAAAGGATTGTCTGGGGCGATCGCACTTGTAGGGTATGGTTCCCACAGAGCACTGAGCCCCTTTAAAACCTAAGCGCCACGTAGATTTGCGCGGACCCTCCTGCCCACCTCACAAGAGTTTGAAGCAACATCACCAAGTACATTAAATGCGGGTAGCTTTCAAATTTTGGGCGATCGCCAACCCTAATGTAAACTTATGTAACGATTCACCGCGCTTCGCATAAAAACCTTAAGTTCCCCCAGATAGATAATTAAGAGCATTTTCAAGCAACTATTTTTCAGGGGTAGTATGACTGAACTTAACATCGGGGCATTGACTGACAGCACAAGCTACACCAGTAGCGTGGACACTACAAACATCTTTGACATTTACAAATTTAACATCAACAGTCCGGGAAGTTTCCAATTGTCGATCGACGGTTTGAGCGGGAATGCCGACGTATTTTTGTTAAACTCTAGTGGCGCAACACTTTACAGTTCCACCAACACGGGAACCAGTGCAGAAACAATTAGTGTTGACAGCTTACTAGCCGGAGACTATTCAGTCAAAGTTTTGCAAATCACTGCCGACATCAAATACACGCTGAATTTAGCACCAACTAGCAGTCAAAAAGCATCCGACGCAGACACCCTCACAGGTGCAAAATCAGATTCTATACTTCCCTCAAACAGCGCCACAACTTCGTAAAAACCGACTGCAAACCAAGATATAATTACAGGAACTCCTGTTGATGAAAAGACTGTCACCGCAGAAACAAAATCAACAACTACCGACAAACAAGTCACTACAGACTCCGAAACAACTCTCACATCTGAACCGGAACCACCTGTAGCCACGACTGAATCAGCCACAGAAATAACCTCAACAACTACCGACAAACAAGTCACTACAGACTCCGAAACAACTCTCACATCTGAACCGGAACCACCTGTAGCCAC